>JAGSHJ010000043.1 GCA_023954595.1 Bacteriovoracaceae bacterium
CGATCTACAAAAAAATGTGGAAAACAACAATTTTTAAAGGGCACTCACTTTTGGAGAATGGACAAAAATGCTCCAAAAGATAGTAAGCAGTTTCATGTAGAAGCAGCTTCAAACTTCAACCCTGATGAAGTTTATTATGATAAATCCTGCATAAGTGGGGACTGCTTTTCAACATTGGCCAACAATGTTGCTAAGACATTTGAAGCGTTCTCAAGAAACTCAAATAACTATCTCTATATCGTGAGAAACTTTCAATACGCTAAATTTATTAGAGAAAATAAAATTGCAAAAGCAAAAGACGAGCTGACGCAGTTGAATAAGGTTGTTGCTTATTTCCAGGCCTTAGCAAGTAAAAGAAATGACTTCTTGTTGTTGGTGACCTCTTCTGGATCAAAGCACGCAGACTTTCCCAAGGCCGGCAAGCAGTGGGGTGCGTATGAAGCCAGCGGGAAAAACTTTAGTGCTAAAAAAGCGAATTTAATGAGCAGTGTTTTTGTTAATGGAGCAAGGGCCGAAAACTTTTGTGGAATTTATGAGCAGTCGGAAATTATGCCTAGAATCTTCAGTGGTGCTAAACAACAGGGACTTGAGCTAACGATAATCAATCCGTTTGAACAATAAAAGAAGGCCCAAGTTACTGGGCCTTTAAATCATCTTTATGAATATCATAAACTGTATTGCAGTAGTCACATCTAACTTCTATTGAATTACTTTCAGTAAAAACATCTTCCATGTCTGAATTACCAAGAGTGAGCATATTTGCAACCATGCGCTCTTTAGAACAAGGGCAATTAAACTTAATCTCTTTTGAACCTAGGTATGTGAAGCCTTTTTCAGTAAATAGCTTAATGATATTTTCTTCACCGCTTTCAAGGTCAATTTTTTCTAACTCTTCTTTGATGCCTTCATTGTCTTTAATGAAGTCTGCCAAAGGAATATCTACAACTTCATCAAACTTTTTGGACAGATTCGATGGAGGTAACTTTGAATACATAAGACTAAAGTCTTTGTAACCAATCATGATCTCAGTATTAGTCTGGTATGACTTTTCAAGAACTTGGTTCACGATCCCATGGGACGATTGCTCATTTAACTGAATAATTGAAGAGTATGGTGTCGCGTTTGGAAACGCTTTAGTAAGTCTTGTTTTACCAGTAATCTTTTCTGGAAAATTTTCAAACTCTTCAGGAAGAAGAAGTGTTCTCATATTGCCTTGGGAGTTCATTTCAACTTTAAATCTGAAGTAAGGCTCTTCTGAGTCTATATAGAATCCCATGTTCTCAGTGGCCTTCATGAAGTTTGTCATGTGCATTGAGCTCAAAACTACTTCTCTGTAGAAATCTAGAGCGACTGGCCCAATATTGTGAACTGTACAAATGTCAGTCATAAGCTTTGCACCCTCTAGTAGATGAAGGGTAAACGCGCTTTGTTTATCAATAAAACTAAATAACCTGCTTTCTTGCATTTTATACCTTTTGAATCAGAGTCGTTGCTGTATAATCCATTTTCATGCTGAGAATAATGCTTTTCAATCAGACAGACAACCTCTATGAACAAGGTCTGGCAACCTTTGACGATGCCCTCATTGTCACGCCCAGTCCTCAAGTTGCGGATATCATTCGAAGAAAGTTGACTGGGATCAATAAGAGCTTTGATGTCGTTACTATTTCCAAGTTCTTACGTGATGAACTGACTTTGTTGGTAGGAGATGAAGTCTCCGAGAATTATCGCGGTAAGTCAGATTTGTTGCTCCTGCTTTCCACTTTATGGAAAAAATTAGAACTTGAAGACGCCTCTTATGAGCTATTCCAGCGATGCTTTCATCTACTTACTGATTTAAGAAGTTTTTCAATGAGTGATGATGTCCTCGAGACGGCCTTGGAGCATTTCGACCCATCAATTGCGTTTGGGACGATGAGAATGCACCAAATTCTAAATCAACTTGATATATACGATGAGCACCGTTCATACTTTCAGCTTTCAGAGAGATTACGATCAGGGGATTTACCGATTGATTATGAAACAGAAAGAAATATAGTCTTTTTTGGTTTCGATTTTCTTTCTGCTTCACAAGTTGATCTTTTGCGCTCTTATGCGATCAGAGACAATGTTGTTCTACCTTCATATGAAAAAGTTTATGAAAGTCTCACTGATTGGGATTGGTTGAGCTGGCTTGATTCTGAAGAAGTTGAAAAAGTGCACCTTGATACTGAGAGGCCTGTTAAGAAGATAAAAATGACGGGTTATCCAAAAAATTATTTATCCAAGGTATTGAAAAGTACACTCGAGCAGCATGTTGGAGCTCCCTGTCAAATTATCATTGGAGACCGCCATCCAAATTTTGAAAAGCTACAACAAACGAATCTAACTCGTGCCAAATTTAAAGCGCCTGCTGATATTCTTGGAGACAAGATTAATTGGCTAATGGATGAAATCATCAAAAGCGATATAGAACTTACTGATGAATTAATATTCAAACTGGAAGAGCTGATCCAAGAAAGTATTGAAGCTCAAGATTTCCGCGCAATAAAAGCCATTCAATTATTAACTAAGATTGTGACTCAGTGGCGAGACTTAAGTGATGATAATGAACAATTGAGTACCTTTGATATCAAAATACTAAAGGAAGTTTTATCTCTTGATTCTCCGAGGGTGTTTCAGACTTCCCTTGGTAGAGATAAATTTCTGGTGGAGCTTAAAAGTCTAAAAGAGTTGGAAGATATTCAAAAAGATTGTACTAAAATCTTGTGCGTTTCATCTGACTTTACTTCTCCCAAGGGATCTCTAACAACATACACTGAAGGTGTTGAGAAATACCTTAGTTCAATTGGGCCACTTAGAAGGGCCGAGTTGGAGTTTATATCATTAAAAGAGAAAGTCCTGGATATTATGGACGACAATACATGGGCCTTAATTGAGGAAGGGGTTCTCGATCGAGACCAAAACTGGAAAAACTTATTTGATTCTGTGGAGATGGAAAACTCTGGACAGAAAATCAGTTTTGAGAAAAATGTAGATTACCATCGTGTGGAAGCTGACACAGATGCTAAAGCATCAGTATATAGTGCGACTAAAATTCAAACTTTTATAGAGTGTCCAAAGAAATACTACTTTAAATATATTCTTAAATATTCACCAGACTATGTATATGAAGACCGCATGCAGGCCTTGGAGCTTGGTAGGGTACAGCATAAAGTTATTGAAGATTATGTAAATACTTTCTCAAGCTATACTGAACAAGATCACCTCTCAATTGTAGAGAAGGCACTAGTTAGTGCACTTGCTGGTAAAAAAGTGTCTAAGACTTCAAGAGCAGATTATGTCTTTGAGGCGATGAATCTGACAAGGCTTGCGATTGAACAGTTATTAAAACTGAAAGCTCAAGGTGAAATCAAAGTTCAATTTGAACAAGATCTAAAACAAAAAGGCTTCAGAGGTAGTGTCGACTGTGTGGTGGAAACCCAAGATGATTTGTTCCTTCTAGATTTTAAAAGAGGAACTGGCTCTATTCCATCTCAAAAAGGATTCAAGTCCTATGAGAAAGTGCAGTTATGGTTTTATGCAAATCACTGGAATACTGATAATAAAAACTTGTGTCTGGGTTATGTCTGTTTGAGCGAAATGGAGTCATCCACTCTTTATTTTGACTCTTCAGAGTTCAAGGATAATGCAAAGGGCCTATTTGAGGCCAAAGCAATATCGCTAGAGAAAAACTTTGATGAGCTCTTTGAAGACTATAAAAAGTTTGAAACTAGTACTATTTCAAGAATGGAGACGGCCACAGACTTCAAAGCGAACCCGCAGGCAGCAAAAGTCTGTCAGTACTGTGACTTTAATAAAATGTGTTCAAGAAGCGGGGAGGTGTAATATGGCCGGAGCAAACCCCGAACAATTAAAAGCGATAGAGAACTTTGGTGGCGCACTCTTAAGTGCAGGTGCCGGTTCTGGAAAAACTTTTGTTTTAACCGAACACCTCGTTCACCTTGCGACTCAATGGGTGAATGATTACAAAGCCGATCAAGATGGAATCTTTGATCAATATATCAAGTCCAAACTATCTAAAGTCGTTTTGATGACCTTTACTAAAAAGGCGGCCGGAGAAATAGGCATCAGAATTGGGCAGAAGTTTCAACGTGCATTAGATGAAGCAATTGCGGCTGATCACCCTAGTGCACCTCTTTGGGAAAAGACCCTTGAGCGCCTAGATGCCTTAACTGTATCTACGATCCATGGCTATTGTTATAAACTAATCAAACAAGGCTTTTTTGCACAAGTTAATCCAAATGATGACATTATTGGTGAGGCGGAGTTTGCGAAACAAATAGAGGACATATTTTCTTTATGGCTGGAAGAGAATCTAGAACGAAGTGACCTCTTTTTTCAGACAATTCTAAAGGAAAAAAGAGCTGTTCTCACATCACTGAAAAGTATTGTCGCTGATCCCACTCTTAGGCTTATGTGGCAGAAGATGGACCCTGAGAGATTTGAGCTTGATACAGTAGATGAAGTTATTAAAGATCTTCTATGGCATCAAAGCTTTAATGAAATATTTGAAGACAAGTCTCCATTAGGTCTTTGGAGTGATTTTAAAGATAAGGACTGGTTTAAGTTCTTAGAGAGATTTGAAAGCTTTAGAAATAGTTTTGATTTCTCGCTGCATGCATTGAATGCATGGATTGTGGAACTTTCAAATGAAGATTGGAAAATTCCAAGAGCTCCGGGTGCTAAAGCTGTTCCACAAGATGCAAAAGATTTCTATAAACAAGTTAAAGAGTTTAAGGACTTTCTTAAAAAGAATGAGGAAGATCTTTTGCTGTTTCAAGACCATGGACTTAAGCAGGTAAAGCTTTGGTATGGGCAGTTTCGTGAGCTCTTCTCACATGTGGAGAAAGCATACCGTTCAGCTCCAGGTTTTACCTTTGGAGACCTTGAATACATTGTAAATGAGCAACTCGACTCATCTAGTGCCAGAGAAATGGTTAAAAATGAGTATGACTATATTATTGTTGATGAATTCCAAGACACTTCATTTATCCAGTTCAATATTCTATCTAAGATTGTAGATAGCGATTATAGTAAAGTCTTCTGCGTCGGGGATGTTAAGCAAGCAATATATGGCTTTCGAGGCGGTGAGCTGGGCGTTTTTCTTGAAATGGAGCAAAAGACACCCTTACAGTTGAGCCTACTGCATAATTACCGTTCAGATAAAGATGTTATAAATTTCAACAATGCTTTGTTTGATTACCTTTTTAAACTTGGGCTTGGCTTTGAGGGGCGTGATCATTATGCCGTAAAGGTGGAAAGACAGACGATTCCTCTTGCTGATCGTGCCAATGGTAAAATATTTGAAATAGAAACAAACTTGGAATTTCTCCAAGATGAGCTTGAAAAGCTATCTGTCAGTGATGTTGAGTACCTAGAGGCCTTGGCACTTGCACAGAATATACAAGGAAATATCGAAAGTGACGGCGGTGATACTGCAGTATTATATAGAAAGTTAAAGCCTAGTAAGATCTTGATGCAGCTTCTTTTGGCAATGGACATCGGATTCACATCACAGGTAAAAGTTCCAATGTTGGAAGATCCAATTCTTGGAGTCTTTAATTTATTAATAAAAAATAGATTTGATCAGGGTAAACTCAAAGATAAGTATTTGGAGTTCGCACTGATATCCTACTTTAAGCTTTTGGGAGCTCAAACGGATAACGTAATAGATGAGGCCAAAAGATTTGAGAACAATATTGGCTTCTACGGCCTTTACCAATCATTTTTAATATTCATGTCCTCAACTGGACTTGTAGTTTCTAATTATAAAAATAACCTTGAAAACATCAGACTTTTAATCGAGATGAATCAAGGTGACCTAGGCAAGATTGCAACAAAAATGGATGAATGGAGCGAGCTGCAATATTCGCTTGATTTCCAATACGGCAAAGACCCCCATAAAGTTGTGTTAATGTCCGCACATGCTTCTAAGGGACTTGAGTTTCCAAGAGTCCTTCTAGGTGGGATCTACACCAATGATAGCTCTATGGGTATGAAGGATATGTTTGGTAAGTCGCCTTATAGCTTTAAATGGTCTCAGGCACTTACTGGTAAAAAGAAGTATAAATCTCCGCATTATATGTTGGAGCTTGCTGTACAGAAGAGAAAAGAATTTAGTGAGTCAAAGAGACTCTTCTATGTGGCTTGTACCAGAGCAGAGAGTGAGCTTGGTTGGGTCAAACTAGAGTTTGGTACTCTTAAGGCCACTGTTGCTAAGGGAAGTTGGATAAGTGGGCTAGAGAAGTTTTTTCAAAACTCTGAAGAAGGAATGCTTTTCTATAAACAAATGTCTCATACACGAGCAAGTTCTGATCTCAGAGATGTCTTTGATATTAATTTCTTGCAAAAAATGAGTAACCAACCTCCAATGTTTCACTTTGATAATTTAGGTGTGGAGAGTCGATTGGATCAGGCCCAGGCATTTCTTATGCCAGAACTCTCTGTTACGCGCCTTGCACAGGTAAGTCAGTGTCCAAGAAAGTTTTATCTACAAAACATTTTAAAATTGGAGAGCTCAGAGCTTTTTAAAGAAGATTCTAAATCAATGGACGTGGAAGAATTAACCGCAAAAAGTTTTTCAAGTTCCGAGAGAGGGATAGAAGTACACGATGCTATTGCTCAAGCAATTGACAACAGTCTTACACCTATTGAGGATTTAGGTTATATGTCTCAAGTTGAATGGGTTGTGGAAAACTTAAAGAAATTTGAGGAAAACACAAACTTCATAAGTGAGAAACCGATTAAGTTTGAACTCTTTGAGTATATGATTTCTGGTATTCCTGACCTTATTATTCAAGATAGCGAACATCATGTAGAGGTTTGGGATTTTAAAACGGGTAGACTTAAGGCCGAAGTGCCTGAGAGCTACTGGTTTCAATTAAAAACTTATGCATATGCTATGTTCACTCTAGAGAAGGGTGAGAAGCTTAAACCGATTAAATTAGTCTTGTGTTATGTGGACGAAAAGCAAATGGTTGAGCAAATCGTTTCGAAAGAAGATGTGGAAAAGTATTTGTGGGATTTTGCATCCAAATTCAATGCTGCAGATGAAACCAATACTTCACACTGCGAGCACTGTGATTTCAATAAAATATGCAACAAGCAAAGCCTATCATCTTGCGCCCCATCCTTTTCCTGTTAAAATAATCTAAGTAAGTAAATTTATTAGGCCAAGGAAGGTTATGAAATTTATTATTTCTCTTATCTGTATGTTAGGTAGTGTTCAGTTAATCGCCAGTGAAAAAAATGTATATGATTTCTCATGGTTGGATCAAGACAAAGAAGTTTATGTTTTACAAAATAGGAAGTTTCGTAAGAATAAAAAGCTTTATCTAGGGGCTATGGTGGGTGCTCAGCTAAATGGCGCATTTATTGATAGCAACGAATTCAGTGCTCATGGTGGCTTCTTTTTTAAAGAAGAATGGGGTGTGGAATTTGCTTATACGAGTGCTTCCGGGTCAACAAATGCGACTCATGATGGAGTAAACGAACAGGGGACTCAGGCCTATTATAGAAAGGTTGAAAGCTCCGTTGGTGCAATGCTCTTATGGTCACCATTCTACGCAAAAATAAACACATTTAATAAAATCTTCTATTACGACTGGATGTTTGGTGCGGGCGCGGCAAGTGTTACGACCTTGGACAATAGATTAGAGTTTGGAAGTTCCACTTCTTCCGAGCTTACTTCTGAGACGATTATGGCCCCGACATGGATGACCAATTTTAGATTTTATATAACTCAAAATTGGAGTGCAGAGATGCGCTTTGAAGGACTTCATATTAATGCTGACGTTGCTAGGCAGGATGCCTCGAACAACGAAAGAACTGAAAAACAGTGGACGCATTATTATGATTTTAAACTAGGACTTAATTACACATTTTAAGTAAAGAGGAACAGGATGTTCTACAAATTTATTATGCTATTGGCCTTGATTGGCCTTAACTCACATGCCTCCATTTCCACTGCGAAAAAAATCCATGATTCTCGCGGATCTGTGATTACCAAGTACAAGTCGATGGTGATCGAACTTGTTGATGCTGGTTTTCATTTCTCGGCAATCCCATGGATGAAAGAGTATTTGACTCGAAGTAATAAAAAATTCGACTCTAAACTTGAAAGAGCATTCGAAGAGTTGGTTGCAGTTGTTGGACCTAGACAATTTGAAACACTTCCACTTAGAAGTCTTAAAACTCAAAAATCCAATTCGCTGTATTACATTATTGCTAAAAAAAGCATGAGAGCGGGTAAGTATAAAAGTGCAATTAATTATGCAAAAAGTATCAACCCTAACCATCCTGTTAGACCTTTTGCATCTAACCTTTTAGGGGCCGCAAGTGCAAACCTTGGCCGCTATGAAACTTCTCTTTCATATTTTCAAGAATGCCAGCGACTAAGTGAGAGCATGCAAAGCAAAGCTCGCAGTGAGCTGGTTAAGAATCAACTTAAAACAAACCACGACTACTGTCTCCTAGGTGAGGCAAGATCTTTGTTTGCCAGTAAAAAGTATAAAGAAGCAGAGCTTAAATATCTAGATATCCCGAAGTCCTCTGCGATTTGGCCAGAAGTGCTATTTGAAGAAGCGTGGTCAAGTTATTACTTAAATAACTACAACCGTACACTTGGTAAACTTGTAACTTACAATGCTCCAATCTTTGATTACGTATTTAATCCTGAAATTGAAACATTGAGGGCACTATCTTTTTTGAAGTTGTGCTTATACCCGGATGCTAAAAAAATAAGTGATGACTTCTATAAAAACTACATGCAACCTGCACGTAAGCTTAGGTCATTTTTACGTAGAAACAAATCTAACTATAGAAGCTATTACAGAATGATGGCCGACTTTGAAAAGTTAAATAAGGCAGACTCCGCTCTTCTTACAAAAATCTTAAAAAGTGTCTCAAGAGAAGGGGCATTTCAAGAGGTGAGAGAATCCTTAATTATGGCGGCCCAAGAACTTGATAAAGTAAACGCCCTGCCTCGTTCAAGATTTAAGAACTCACTTGGCTCAAACCTAAATGAAGTAATTCAATCACAAAAGAAGCTTATGGGTGCCTATGTTCGTAGTAGGCTCGTAGGGAAATATGCGGATCTCTATAGAGCATTTGAGGGGATGAGTTATATCAAGTTAGAAGTTCTAGAACAAAGGAAGGCCAGGTTGTACCGCTTTGATTCTGAAAAGGGCAAGCGTGGTGATATCAAATACATTGAAAGAAATGAGAAACAATATTTTTGGAACTTTAACGGGGAGTTTTGGGCCGATGAGCTAGGTGATTATGTATTTGCTCTTGGTTCGGAGTGTTAGATATGAGTAAACGTTTATTTATTTTATTATTTTTATTACTTGGGGCACAGAGCGCTTTCTCATTGAGTATGGATGAGAGAAGACAAAAGATCATCTCGATTATTGATGAAGAATTGTCCGAAATTAACAGACTTTCATCCCAGGTAAAGGGATCCAATCCGGACTATTTACTTAGAATGGCCGAACTCAACTTAGAGAAGGCGAGGCTTTGGAGAGAGAAAGAAAATAAAGAATACTTGGAATTAGATTCTAAAAAAAGAAGAAGTGTAAATAAGAAGAAGTATTTCTCTAAGTCGGCATCTTATTTTGCAAGAGCAAACCGTTTATCAGTTTTAATTACAAAAAAGTTTCCAAGATATACCAATATCTCAGATGTCTACTATATCTTAGGTTTTAACGCCAAAGAAGCAGGAAGAGACAAGACTGCTACTAAGTATTTTAGAAGTGCTAATCGTAAATCCAGTTCAAAGTCCATTACGAAGGTTAAGTCCCAAATCTCTTTGGCAGAAATCTACTATAATGAAAGAAAGTATTCACAGGCGATTCCTCTCTATGAGAGTGCCCTGAGAAAGTATCAAGATAAGTGGTGGACTAAAGACTCTTTTAACCTTGCTTGGTGTTACTACAGAGATGGAAGAACATCCAAGGCCGTAAATAAGATGAAGGAAGTGTTTGAGCAAAGTTCAAATCCTAAATATATCGACATGCGCTCACAGGTTGAGCGTGATATTGGGATGTTTTATGCTACTTCCGGTAAGATAAAAGAAGGTATAGAGTTCTTTAAAAAAATTGGAATCAATTTTACTCGTCAATTACTTAGAATCGCAGTTACTCTTCGTGATCAGGGGAAATATACTCAATCTGAAAAAACTCTAAACTATGCTCTAAAGTATGAGGATGATCAGAAGAAGTTTGGGGAGATATATCTTGAAAAACTTGCTTTGTATGACAAGTTTGGAAAGGAGTCCTCACACCTTGCTGCGTCTAAGAAACTCTTTTCTTTATTTAAAAAGGGTAACCTTTCTAGTAACGAAGTTAAGACCCTGAACTACCAAATGCAAAGGCAGTCTGCAAAGCTTCAGAAACAAGTTGTTTCAAAGACTTATAAGAGATTGAAGAAGACTAGAAATAGAAAGGCCGCAATGGCGATCGACTATTTTGAAATGCTAACTCATTTGGATAAGAAAAATGCAGACCAACATCTATTTCATAAAGCTGAAACAGCTTACGCCAACTATGACTGGCCTAAAGCAATAGTATTCTACAATGACGCTTTCGAGAGTGCTGATAAAAGTAACAATAAGAAATTGTTGGTTAACTCAATGGAGGGGATGCTATCCACTCTTGGTCAAAGAAGGCTTTCATCTTCAATCAAGAACCAATTCTACGCTCCGGTTTATGAGAAATACTTAAGTCGATGGCCACGAGGAAAGAGGGCCAAGAGCATCTACTCCAAGCTATTTAGAGTTTACTTGGATAAAAAAGACTATCCGAAGGCCAAAAGCGTTCTTGATCGTTATGCAAAGGCCTACCCAAAGGACTGGAAAACTCAGGAGACAATGATTGCGAATATGATGGAGGTCTCCAGAAAATCCAAAGATTATTCAGCAATTAGAGTCTGGATTGATGACATTAATGCCAATAAGTACGCAGTTAGTGCCAAATATAAGAAAAAGCTTCAAGAGCTATTAACCACTATTCAAATTGAAGGTGTTCAAAACTCTTTAAGTAAAGGTGATAAGTCTGTTGCATTAAAGGGCTATCACAAGATTCTAACAGATCCTCACAGCACTAAACGCTCGAAGGTTAATGCTAAGTATAATTTAGCCGCATTGTACTATGAATTAGGTTCAACTAAGAATGCTTATAAATGGGCGGTTGAATCTTTGAGAGAGATGCCTACAAAGGATGCAACTTCATTTGTTGATTCTTTCTTAACCATCTCAGGTTTTCTTTTTACTAAACTTCAATTTGAGGCATCTGCAGATTTATCAACTAGAGTGGTTGCGAAGCTATGTTCTAGTAAGAGTCGTAAGAAGTCTGTTGCATTTAAAAACTCAGTCTACCTTCATCTTTCAGAAGGAGATGTTAAAAAGGCGCAGGATCTTATTTCTCTAGGTAAAAGATGTAGAGTTCCTTCTACCCATATCGTAGATGCTCAATTTGAGTTGATGGAGGAGTACAGAGACAAAAAAATGTATAATGACTATGAGTCTCTCGCTAATCAACTCTTCAAAGTACGCAGCGCTCAGGGACGTTTGGTCCACCACTTCTTTACTTTAGAGGGGATTCATAAAAAGTTTAACAATACAGGTAAAGCAAATCTGTATGGGAAGTTTAAAAGACAAGCTTATCGAAATGCAGTGAAGAGAAAGCAGGATGTTCCACTTGAAGGTCTTGATGTTATTGCTGATGAGCAACTACAAGAGCTCTTAGGTCTTTTTAACAGTATGAAGAGAATCACACTTAGATTCCCTGAGAAAACGTTTAATACTTTGTTAAAGAGAAAGCTTTCCTACCTTGATCGAATGACTAAGAAGGCCGGCGATATCCAGCAAGTAGGTTCTGGGCGTGGAATTATTGGTGCCTATAAAATTCTGGTTGAGGCCTATGATCATGCAGGACAAGAAGTGGAAGACTTCTCACCCGCAGGTAAATCAAAAGAGTATATTGCAAGCTTCAAATCATCCATGGCACAGGTTGCCATCCCATTAAAGCAGAGTGCTTTGAATTATAAAGCGGAAGGATGGAAAGCTATAGAGGACAATAAAATTCTAAGTGATTTCAATTATCTTTTAAGTCCAAGGCCATTGGATGGAATGACCATAAAGTACGCTTATCCAAATAAAGCGGTAAGTATGGATAGGAGCGGTAGACGATGAGCAAACTATTATTACTTTTGTTATTTACTGGTTGTGCACTAACACAGAAGAAAGGCCTTGAGCTTGATGATGTTACAAATGAAGACTTCAAAAAGCCTGCACCTGCAAAATATGAAGAACGAAAAGACTACTTTAGTGGTGTTGAAACAAAGGATGCTCAGGCCTTAAAGGATGAGAGTCTTTATAGAATTAATAACTTTGACTCAGATGTTGATGCGAAAGATGTATTAACTCAAATCGTTTATAAATGTCATAAGCGTGATTATGATGACGCTTTTGCAATTGTTGAGAAAGAGCATGATAAGTATCGTGATAACCCGTCCTTTTGGAACCAAGTAGGTACTTGTTACTTATTAAAAGGTGAGAGAAGAAAAGCCTTGATGTTTTATAATAAGGCCCTCGAATTTAAATCAAACTTTGCGCCTGCACTAAACAATATAGGCCTTATGTATAGAAAAGAAGGACAGGACCAAAAAGCAGAGGTTGCTTTTTCAAAGGCCGTAAAAAGTGCCAACTTTTCCAAAACTCCACGCTTTAATTTGGCCCAGCTCTATCTGGACTATGGGTTGTATAACGATGCGATCAAGCAGTTTAAA
>JAGSHJ010000553.1 GCA_023954595.1 Bacteriovoracaceae bacterium
AAATAAGCACCAACGACAACGTCTTTCTCGCCTTCTTTTACTTGCTCAAGAGCATCTGTCCAACTGGTAAATTCGATTGAGCTGTCATAACCCGCCGCTTTAAATGAAGCGTCAACTATAGCGGTGACAAAGCCCCCTTTCTCAAGAGATTCTGCATAAAAAGGTGCCCAATTAGTGGTTGTCATAGAAACATTTTGTGCCTGTGCACTACTGGGTAATGAGAAGAAAAAAAGGGCTGATGTTAATGTAATGAGAGGTGTTTTAGCGGCTATTTTCTGCAAACCTTGTGATAGCGGTTTGATTTTAAACATATTAATAAGCATAGTTTTAAACCTTTTCATTGGGGAGATGAATAAGGTTAACGAGTTTGAGTGAGGTGTTTAGTTAATTTTGAACACTCTAATAAAGGAATGCCTCATAATTTCGCCTTTTGATAATGGATTTAGACTTAGCCTCTTTAAAGTCAATTAGGGTACATCATTTAGCTGGAGAGAGATTCATATCGATAAAGCCGAAAACCTTCATCTATATAAGAGTCGATTTTGTTAAACCCAAGTTTATGCAGTATTTTATTTGAAGCGACATTCTCATCGACTGCCACGGCAATGATCCTATCTAAACTCAGAACTTCCCTTGCATACTTTAATGCGCTAGCGACGGCTTCTGTTGCTAGCCCCTGCCCCCAATATTGAGGTAGTAATCGATAACCTATATCTGGGGCATTCAGTCCCTTATCAAACTTAACCCCACAAAAACCGATGACTTTTTGATCTTCTTTATGGATAAGCGCATATCGCCCGTAACCATACCTTTGATACTCAACCATCCAAATATCTCTGATAACCATGGCAGCATCATCAAGGCTTTTCACCATACCAGCATCACCTGTGTATCGAGTAACTTTTTCACAGCTAGCAAAGTCTAGAACCGCTTCTTTATCTGCCAGTGTAAACTCTCGCATTTGAAGTCTAGGGGTATCAATTAAAATCACGCACGACATCCTCTTAAACGTTTGAAAAGATTCTATATTGCATTGGTAAAAGAGTGTATGAAGTTAGATCATTGAATAAAAGAGTACTATCAGTAAAAGCGAAAAAGACTAACAAATATCTCGGATACGACAAATTTTGTCTTCTTCGAAAAAGAATTCACAACGACTATTAAATACGACTGTTTCACCTTTTTTTAGATCCGCATTATTCATAAAAAGATCAGCGGCTAAGGTAGCTTTGTACTCAACATTAATACAAATCATGTCGCCCATTTCTTCCAGTTCAAGAATGGTTTGGCTTCTCTCGCTATAAACAAGCGCCGCTTTACTCACTAGCTCACTAAAAGCCTCTATCCCCTTAGTTTTGGATTCTATGTGGCCTTTGCGGATATTTTCAATTTCTATCCCTGTCGACAAAGTTTGCACCATGCCATCCAAGTCAAAACAATTATAAGCTTGCAAGTAGCGTACTATCAGATCTCTTTTCATTTCATTCTGCATCTGAACTTCCTTCCCTAGTCTTGAACTAATAACGCCTAAGACTAGTTCAGAAATAAAGTTAAGTGTTAATACGTTTTATCATCTCCGATTAG
>JAGSHJ010000395.1 GCA_023954595.1 Bacteriovoracaceae bacterium
ATCTTTATTATGAAATTTTCTTGTTAGTTGAAGCTGATTTTCCAATTCATCAAAGCGCCCTTCCATAGAGCTCTGTCTTTCACGTACAGCGCGTAGAATTTCATTTAAAATCATGGGATCACTAGATGGAACGCCCACCGTTTCGGTCGGATCGCCTAGATTCAATAAATTTGCCAATCCTTTGGATTGTTTCTCTGCACCATATTTTTCGATTAGTTTATCGATCTTAATGCCACTGACATGTCCCTGGTTCTGCGTTTCAGAGCTTTTATTATCCATTCTAACTTCCTTGTTAATTCAAATGGTTATAAGTGTGTCCAAATATTCTTAGATAGTTGATACATGAAGTCCAGTTTTTTAATTATTTGAAATGATTTGAATTGATTTGGAAGTGTGCTCTTCATAAAAAATATAAAGAGCGCATAGAAACTCTTTGACGGCAGTGCCTGGAGGCACGGCCAGTCAAGAAAAGGCGGAAAGAGAGACTCTCTTTACACCTTTATATGTACTAAAGCTTTTGTACGTTTACAGCACAAGGTCCTTTTTGACCTTCGCCTACTTCGTAACTTACTTTGTCATCAGTGCTTAGAGTTCCGTTTGCAACTGCAGAAACGTGAACGAATAGATCAGCTCCACCATTGTCTGGTGCAATAAATCCAAAACCTTTCTCGTCATTAAAAAACTTTACCTTACCATTTTCCATCTTTTCTCCTTCAGCCTTATAGGGCCATATAAATACCCTTATTAACATTATAAAGGCTTTTCAAATTATACTTGTTATCTCTAACGTCGTCTAGAATCCAGAAGCTTTGCAAACTTAAGAATTTCCTCCCAACCCCAACCTCTTCGGTTGAAATTGGTTTAGGCATTATTATTTTTTCAAACAATTAACCGACGCAGTGCACCCAAAAGCAAATAGTTTCCAAGACATAAAGTTTCATCCACCACATCGCTTTTGAGTTTTCTCATAATGCAATACCGGCCATGGCCTTGGTTTGTCTTCTTTTTTTACTAAACTTGAGACGTAATTTCTACGTCTCAAGCCGGATTAAGAAAGCTGCCAGTTTTGCAGCATTATCTTCTCTGATCCCTCAAAGAAAATTCCTACTTTAGTCTTACTTATTACATTTAACACAAAGCCAAATCCAAACTTTGGATGAGATATAAAGTCCCCGACACCAAGAGAGTCATTTTTACTATATTCTTTGGCCACCAATTTCTCGCTAAGAATAAGATCTTGTAAATAATTCTTCTTATGGGTCTGATTACTCCACTTTGAGAGTACTTTCATAGAATTTTCCTTTGATTTAGTTTAGTTAATAGTTAGAGATTCTCTAACTACCACCTATTATTTTCAAAAGATCTTTCTCTTCTCTCTTGAGGTTTCGCCTCATTAACTTTTAGGTTTCTTCCATCAAATTCGTTTCCATCTAAATTAGAAATTGCTTCACTAGCTTCGTTAGCTGATGACATTTCGATGAAACCAAACCCCTTACTGCGTCCGCTATCTCTATCCATAATGATTTTACAAGATGACACTGTACCAAATTTTTCAAATAGCTCTGAAAGACCTGCTTCGATGATGTTAAAAGATAAATTACCTACGTAAATTTTGTTACTCATATGATTCTCCTTGAATAGTTTGAGTGTTATAGGCCTCGATCCCATAAGGGAGTGCGGGCCGATCCCTCTAAACTAGACAGTTCTAGCTACGGGGATAAAATGTTTTAAAAATGATTTTGTTTTGGATTTTAATTGCTAATGAAAGAGACTGAAATCGAAAATAAATAAATTTAACTGACGCTAGTGTATAGTTGAAATGTTCTAATAGCAAGCGACTTAAATAATAAAGTGAAAAAACCTATAATAAATAGCCAAGCTACAGCTCTATCACATAATCCGGATTATCCGTTTCTATAAAATCCACTCCCATGGCCTTAAACTTTTGCATGGTCGGTTTATCGTGAACATCCCAAACAATGACTTTGATGCCTTTATTGTGGGCCTTCTCTACAAGACTTTTACCTAGGAAGTACTTGTGTACCTGTAAGTATGAAAATGAGGATTCCTTTAGAATTCCTCGAAGCCTCAACGAATTGTCTACTGTAAAAAAACTATTACCGCCGAACGTGCAATATAGGCTCTCTATTTCAGGAGCAAGGTTTTTGAATTTAGTTAATATTTTAGAATCAAATGACTTTAAAATGACCTGGTTCTTCCTTTCAAGACTTAGAACATCTTCCACCACCTTTTCTTCAATACGTGGATACTTACTGCCTCCGTATTTAAACTCAATGATTAAAACAACTTCATCTCCAATTGCCCTCAAGACATCTGATATTGTTGGGATTATCTCCCCTTTGAAGTCCGCATGGAACCATAGCCCAAAGTCAAATTCTCTAAGCTCTACTAGAGTATATTCCCTCACCTTACCTTTGCCGTTTGAGGTTCTATCGATTGTCGTGTCATGGATAGCAACAACCTCCCCGTCCTTTGTCATGTGAACGTCAATTTCAACGTACTTTGCTCCCAGTTCAATAGACTTGGTTATGGAAGAAAGAGTATTTTCCGGTGCATAAGCTGAGGCCCCTCGATGTGCAATGGGTAGAACTTCGCCAGTTGATACATCTGTCATAAAAATACTCAATATAAGTGCCATGAAGGCATAACGGTTTAATTTCATCATAAGAATAGCCTACTGATTGGTCTTGGTGATGTAAATAGGTTCAGATTATCCACAGCTGTGATGTCTCCAGATTTTCCCCACTTTTTGTAAAAGAATTAACTACTATTTTCTTGCTCAATTGAAGGCTTAATATAATATCTCCACTAAGAGGTCGCTTATTTAACTTTAGCGAGTTTAGGTAAAGAATATGAAATGCCACGGCTATCTACTATGTGAATCTATTGATATCTCCCTTATAAAAAGTGAAGCAAAATACAAACAAGTCGCAGTCTTGACTCACAATGATTCGACCTGTTTTGTATTCCCATATGGTGCAATGATAATTTGGGGAACAGGAGATCTTTTTCATTTTGAATCCATGATTGGAAACCTTATGAAAAAGAAGCTACCGGCCTCCGAGAGGCTTGTGGATGAATTTGAAGTAAAACCAGCTGAACTAATTAAGCTCATCCATGAGGATGTAATCTATTTGGCCGAAAATAGCTTGGAGATAAAGTTCTCTATTTCTCATGCCATTGCCCAGTCTTTGAGACTCTCCCACATTGAGGATGATGTATTGAGGCTTATGAAGGTGAATAGAAA
>JAGSHJ010000497.1 GCA_023954595.1 Bacteriovoracaceae bacterium
CCTATTGATACCCATATCCATCGATTGGCACAAAATTGGAAGCTAACTGACGGCAAGAACGTTGAACAGACCGAGAAAGATCTAAAGAGGCTTTTTCCAGAAAAGAGCTGGAACAAGCTTCATCTTCAAATCATTTTTTATGGAAGAGAGCACTGTACAGCTAGAGGCTGTAAAGGTCTTGTCTGTGAAATTTGCACAACCCTTTACCCGAATCGTAAAAGACCAATTGTTAAAAAAGGTTAATGCTTTTTTTGACCAGGCCTAGGCAAGCTTTAAACATTTAAAATTCATGGTAAAGCTTCCGAAGACTAGTGTTAGTATCTCGGTATGGAAACAATACCAAAAGATTTACAACGATTAGTATACTGGGCAATAGAACTCTTAGGTGATTCGATAAAGAATCAATATGGAGGATCAGTCTACAAACTTGTTGAGAAAACAAGACGTGACATGAAGTCTATTCGGGCCGTCTCACATAAAGAGGCGATAAAGGTTTTAGAGAAAAATAAAAAAATCATCTCAAATTTAGATACCGAACAGTTAAAACAAATTGCTCACTCCTTCTCATTGATGCTTGAACTCATTAATAGGTGTGAGAGCGCGTACAGACATCAACGTCTTGAGGGAATGTCACATCAAAGCTTTAAGCAGCTTCCTCATGCTGTGATATTTGTATTTACGGCACACCCGACAGAGGCCAGATCACCAGAGATTTTATCTCTATTTCAAAAAATATATGAACTACTTATTCAAGCACTTGAAGAAGGCTTTGAAGGTGTTAAAGACAAACTTAAATATTGTCTGGATTTGTCACTAAATGTATCCATGGCCAGAAGTGCCAAACCAAGTGTAGAGGATGAGGCATGTCATCTGTACTCTTATGTTCTTCGAGACGAGATCCTATCAAATCAAATCAAGTTCGCTAAAAATGATATTGTTGTAAACTTTAGAAGTTGGGTCGGAGGGGACAAGGATGGCCATCCAGGAGTTAATTCTAAGACCATGATCGCCAGTCTAAATTATTCGCGAAATAGACTCCTAGATTTCATCGAAAAAAGATTAAACAGTGCATTGGAAGATATTCGTTTTTTAGGCCAGGTTCCTAAAGAGAAACTTGAACTTGTGAATCTTATATCTTCGCTGAAAGCGCTTCGCAAAATTACCCGCGATGATGGAAGTCGAATTGTTGAATTCAAAAAGCGCCTCGAACAAACTAAAAGTACTATTGAGTCAAAGGGAGTGTTGTTTCCAGACCTTGAGGATGTCACTAGGCTCTTATGGTTATACCCGGCCATTGTTATGCCTTTGGAAATTAGAGAGGACTCAGAGCTTGTACATGAGGCCCTAGATGATCCTAAACTTGCAATTTGTGGAATGCTCTCAAAGATTGAAGAGATAAGTCGAGGCTATAAGGCCAAGTGGTATGCGAGAGGATTTATTCTGAGCATGTGTGAGTCGTCTGAAGATCTATCAGCAGGGCTTTCGTTGGTTAAAAAAGTATTCGGTGGATATCGTATTCCTGTAGTGCCTTTATTTGAGACGGCAAAGTCTTTAAGTGAGTCCGTCCAAATTCTTGGAGAATACTTTTCAAAGCATAAAAGTATCAAAAAAGAGCATCAAAAACATATGAATGAACGATTTGAGGTCATGCTTGGTTACTCTGACTCTTCTAAAGAATCAGGCGTATTTCCAAGTCGCTACCTCATTTCAAGAGCGCTTAGACGTCTAGACGTTTACTTTAAAAAGGAACAACTCACTCCGGTCTTCTTCCATGGCTCTGGAGGAAGTGTTGAGCGAGGGGGCGGTTCAATAAAAGAGCAGATGCAGTGGTGGCCAAAGTCAGCTGTTAATATCTTTAAGGCCACTACCCAAGGGGAGATGATTGCTCGTAACTTTCAAAGTGATCGAATCATGAGCTCTCAAGTACATAAGATTGTGGAGAGTTTAAACTCAAAAGGCTCAAACACAGGTTTTGAGGCAAGGCTTTTAAATAAGCTATGTGCAAACGTGCAAAAGCGCTACAAAGAGCTTGTCCTAGATGAAGACTTTCGAAAAAACATTCTTGCCTCAACTCCTTATTCATATTTAGATGCGTTAAAAATTGGTTCACGTCCGAGTAAAAGACAGACCGAATCTCAAAAACTTCGCGCCATACCTTGGGTATTATGTTGGACTCAAACAAGAGTTTTACTTCC
>JAGSHJ010000015.1 GCA_023954595.1 Bacteriovoracaceae bacterium
ATGATTATTTTGCTTACGAAGTTTCTAAAATAAATGAAAGTGGTAGTGAGCTTTACGAGAGTGTTCCTAGTTTTCTAAAAACTAGAATTGATGAGACTCTTCTATCTAATAACTATTCTAATGCACAGGATGCACTTAGATACCTTAACAGTACATTGGCCTATCTGAGTATTAATAATGACCTTGAGGAAGCGTATAGTGGTTCAACAGATGATTTTGTTGTTCAATTCCTAAAGCGTTATGGCAAAATTAGCTACTGCGAGTTCTCTGGTTTACTTAGTGAGTACTTTCTTGCGAAATAAATGATTATAAATTTTGAATTATAGAGAAGAGGCCGGAAATAAATCCGGCCTTTTTTTATTTAAAGAACGCCTTTAAGAACAGCTGAAGACTCACCCTCTACTTTTTCATGAAGAGAGTTACCATGAGCATCCATTGTTATAACAACCGGAAACTCCTCAACACTCAACTCCCAAATTGCTTCTGGAGAACCAAGGTCTTCCCAGTAAACATTGTCTACTGATTTAATTTTCTCTGCTAGTACTTGTGCAGCACCACCAATTGCGTGCATATAAACACAACCATAGTCTTTACATCCTTGGAGAGTTTTCGGGCCCATTCCGCCTTTTCCAATAACACCAACGATGCCATAGTCTCTCATTACTTCCCACTGGTACGGCTCTTCACGGATAGATGTTGTTGGGCCTGCGGCCTTAACTTCATATCTTCCATTTTTCTCTAAAACAACTGGTCCACAGTGATAGATAATTTGATCTTTAAGATCCACTGGTGGCTTTTGGCCGTCGTGAATTCTTTTGTGAACAGCATCTCTTCCTGTATATAGCTTGCCAGAGATCAAAACCATATCTCCAACTTTAAGATCTAAAATATCTTCTTTTTTGAAAGGGTAGTCTAATCTTTTCATTTTATAATCCTTCTTAGTAAAGCCACTTGTTGATGCTGCCATCGTTCTTCAGTGCAACACCTTGTCTTCTAAATGCCCAACACATGTAACTGATTGATACATAATATGAAGCTGGTAAGCGATTGAGGGTTCCTATTTTACAACCCATTAGAGTTGTCTTTCCACCAAACCCCATAGGACCAATACCAAGCTTGTTTGCTGTCTCAACAATGTCTTTCTCAAGATCTGCCAAAACTTCTACTTCGTTAGTATCATCAAGTTTTCTAAATAGTTGCTCTTTAGAGTGTGTGTAGCCTGCACCACGGTCTCCACCGATACAAACTCCTAGAACTCCAGGTCCACAGCCTTTACCTTGTGCTTTTTGAACTGCATCAAGAATTACTTTCCTAACACCTGCTAGGTCACGACCAGCACCAAGCTCGTTGTATGGCATAGCGTATTGTGCACCTACGTTTTCACAGCCTCCAGCTTTAAGCATCAATCTCATGTCGATAGTCTTTTTATTGTGCTCATGAAAGTGAATTGATGGATGACCAGGACCTATGTTCATGCCTTTGTTTTCACCTGTTAGAGAATCAACAGAGTTTTGACGAAGGTAGCCCATCTCAGTTGCCTTAACCACGGCCTTGTGACAAATTTTAGTGAAATCACTTTGAACAAAGCCCTTTGGAACATCTACGTAAAAAATGATTGTTCCAGTATCCTGACATAGGGGTTGGATTTTCTTTTTAGCGATCTCGATGTTGTTCGTAATAATGTTCATCGCATATTCTGCGGTAGTATTTTTCTCTTCTCTCGCAAGACCTTCTAGGATTACTTTTTGAACATCATCAGGAATCACAGTAGATGTATTTTTAATTAGCTCAAGGATTGAGTTAAATAGTGCCTTCTTATCAACACCTTGGTCTTTTGAAACCTTCTGTGTTGCCTTTTTAACTACTTTCTTCACTTGTTTGGTTGCTTTTTTTGCGACTTTTTTGGCCTTCTTAGCAACCTTCTTAGTCGCTTTTTTCGCAACTTTCTTCTTAGTTGCTTTTTTAGCAACTTTCTTTTTAGTCGCTTTCTTTACTACTTTCTTCTTTGTAGCTTTTTTAGCGACTTTTTTCTTAGCTGCCTTTTTTGCTACCTTCTTCTTTGTTGCTTTCTTTGCAACCTTTTTCGTAGCCTTCTTTTTAGCAACTTTCTTCTTTGCTGCCTTTTTAGCAACCTTCTTCTTGGCGACCTTTTTGGACACCGCTTTTTTAGTAGCTTTCTTCTTTGCCATATTCTTCCTGCCTTTTATGTGAAATTTAAGATAATATTAACAAGGAAAATTGCTTCAATAAACTGTTAATTGAGAGGAAATATGGATTATAAGCCGATGAGCGGCTCATTTTTAAAGAATAGGGGAAGGTGCTGTAAGTCTGCTTGCCTTCATTGCCCGTACGGATTCACTCTTAAAAGATTTGGATTGGATTTCAAACCAGCATTAGACGCTCCGGATAAGGCTATTGAGTTGGCCAAAAAAGAACTGTCTAATGAAGAGCTTGAGAACTTCAGACTCATTTATCTCAAAGACTCCCTTGCTGGTGTAATGAGAATAAACCACATCCAGGTTAAAGAGCTTTTTCTACATGAAGATTTTCAGGATCAGAACTTAAGTATCGAAATTATTGAGAGTTATTACTTTTATTGATTTAGCACGAACATATATCGCCAGTTCTTGCCTGTTATGTATACTTCACCGCTCAGGGGATCATAAGCAATACCATTTAAGACATGTTCCCAAGGATCATAGTTGGGATCATCTTCTGAAGCGTATTGTGTAGCAACTTCATATAGCCTTGTAAGGTCAAGTTTTTCAATCACACAACCGTCGACCGGGTTTATTATAAAGATAAAATAGCTGCCCCACACATTTGCCCAGATGTTTCCTTTGATGCTTTCTAGTTCATTTAAGTCATCTAGCGCTTTGTCTCCATCTTTAACCTCAAAACTATCGGTAATTGTTAAACCCTTGGCAGAGAGGTAGTGCAGTCTGGTAGTTCCATCACTTAGGAGAAGTTTATCGTTGTGAGTTGTTAACCCCCAAGCTTCACCATTGTAGCGATCTTTATTAGGTCTAACACTATTGCGCTCCAAGGCCTCTAAAGCATCATAAATAAAAACTTCTTTCTCACTCCAGCTGAATTGGTAAAACTTGTCCTTCATAACAGCAAGGCCTTCTGCAAAGATGTGTCTTGGTAGATAATACAGAACTCTTTTACTACCTGTTACAGGATCAATTCTTGAAAATCTCGACCTGCCATAAATCCCTGAACTCTCAAAAAGTTTGCCTTTGTAAAATAAAAGTCCCTGTGTGTATGAGGGTGATATGGTGATCGTTCGGTGTACGTCTTGAAGCTCGATTGTACGTTGGTTAGGAGTTGGGCAAGCAAGTGAAAGTACGGAGCTCAAAAGCATAAAAGTAAATATCTTCATACTTTTAAAATGACATTAAAGAACAGGCCTTGAAAGGTAGACAGTTCGTAGATGAACTAAAGTAGAGGAGAGTGGGAGCCGCGCTTTTGATAAAACATTGTACATCCATTAACTGGCTGCATCGCTTCTAAAATAAAGTCACCTAAAGAGGCACGGAGCGTTGAATTTAAAGTGATGTCAACGCTCTCTGTTAGTGTTCTTCTCATCTTTTTATCCCATAGATCACGAAAGTTATTAAACGTTTTAAAGGCGTTCATATTCATAAAAGGCCCAATTGAGTTTGCTGCTGAAGGTATGATCTTCTCTCTCCAAAGCCTCTCAAAAACCCTAGGGGGAATATCATCTGGGATTACCATCATTAACTTTCCAAACTCTTCAAAGCTTTGCGCGTGAGAGATTTTACCAACCCACAATTTTCCCTGCGCAAAGTCAGGTAGATCGTGCATCTCATGAATATAGTCTCCAAAGCGAGACTTTAATACGGTCAATGCTTTATCATTTGTACCCATTTCAAATTGATTTAGAATTTTTACGAGTTTAATTTCATCAGCTGCATCTGAGTTGATAATCGTCTTTGCGGCTTTATCTACAAGGTCCTCCTCTTGCATTACAGTTACAAGGTTTTGGTAATTTAGATGTTTATTCCAGCCTAACTTTTGTTTGATCCGTGAGAGTAGGCTTCTTCTCTCAACAGAGAGGGTGTAGTTTTTATCTGCTAGGTTAATATTGATTAGTTCGTACTTTGGTAGAATCTTTCCTCTAAAAAAGTCTTCGACCATCTTAAAGACCATATTGCGCTGTTTGACGTTAACCTTACCGCCTAAGTTTTTGGTCAGTTGCCTCGTTTTAGAGAAGGCCTTTACTGCAGCATAGCCACCTGTTGCCATTGAAGAAATAGGCATTGCCAATAACGGTGCAAATTCAATATGTCCAAGGGCCATCATGATTGATGGAAAGGTTAGATCGACCTGAAGAGATAGGAAATAGACTAGTCCTACGTCAAATCCAAAGCGTCTTACAACTGAAGCAAGTTTTACTGTGTGAGTGGCCTTTTGTTTATAGAAGAACTCTTTAGTTTTAGATAATACACTTTTGGCAGCCCTCTCATTGAAACCTGTGTCTAGAGCTGACCTTGCGGCATCCTGTATCTTAGGGGGAAGGGATTGTGTCTTGAGCTGCATTGCTTTGTCTAAGAGTGTCTTCATTTGGGACACTGCTTTGGTGCTATTGAAAGAACCACCCGTTTCAATTTGAATACTTTTTACGCCTTCGATAAATATACTTTGAATCGCAAGCTCATTTTTTAAGAATGCCAACTGTGCACTGTCTAAGTTTACTGACTTGGCAGCAGATAGGGTCTCTTTAGTTAGAGTGTCTTGTGCCCAAAGGTTGTTTAAGAATAGAGCGGTAAATAATAATAGTTTTAAAACACCCATCTTTGCATATATCGGCATGTTCTGATTAAATATTGATCTTAGAATATTATAAAAAGGGTCTCCCAATGAAGTTTTTGTTATCCCTATTAATTTTTTCTTTATCTTGTGCATTCGCTGAGGAGCAGGAACACGGAATTAAAGTCATTGGTGAGTGCAAACAGAGGGTTCAGCCGGATCGATTGGCAATAAGTTTTGTAGTTGAAACTTTAAAAGATAGTGTGGACGCATCTACTGCCCAAGCAAATAAAAAGTACAACACGCTACTAGAGAACCTTAAGGCGTTAAAACTCAAAAATGCGGAATTTGATACTTTTGAGTACTCTAGTGCTCCCTATAAAGTGTATGAAAATCGAAAAAACGTATTCAAAGGCTATAAAACACGAATTGGCCTAAAGGTATCAACAAGTGAGATGGACAAGGCCGGAGAGATCTTTCAAGTTGGATCGATTATAGGCCAGGAGTTTATTCAGGGACCAAATCCTTATGTTTCAGATAATTTGGCAAAGAAAACCTATGAAAAGTGCTTAGTAATCGCGAGTAATGACGCCAAAGATAAAGCACAAGTGTTAGCAAAGTCTCTAGATGTCGTATTAGGTAAGGCCTTCAACGTAAAAGAGAGTGTTTCAAACCGACCTACTTATAAGTCAAACTCAATCATGAACATGGCCGAGTCTGTAAGCTCCGCTCCCGCAAAGATTGAGTTTGGAAAGTCTGATATTGAATTGAAGCTAGAAGTTTATTTCACTATAAACTAGTCTGCTTGAATAAAAATAGCCCCTGAATTCCAGAGATCATCAAGGACTTCTCGCAATTCAATTTGTTGCTCTTCTGTAATTTCAAAAGAATCAAATGGATTTGAATCTAAAATAGGTAGAAGTAGCCCGAGCTGCTTATCTGTAAGCATGTATAGCTTTCTATTGATGGCCGTAATTCCCTTATCAGCTTGATGTGCATACTTAAGGTGTACGTCTCTCTCAAGTGTGAGATCAAGATAACTATTAGGGGTCTGTTCACCTGTTGCCTCTATAGGACACTTAGGCGCACTTAAACTTTTAAGAAGCCAAGTATCAAAAACATCCTCATCAGATAGGAGCTCTTTTGCACGTTCTTTAAAAAAGGCGAATAGCTCAGATGGAACATCACTTTTTGATTTTGTATTAAACTGCTCATTAGAAAAGAAGTCTGACTCCTCAAAGCTATTGAAAAAACTTGATAGTGTGTCGTTAGTTTCCAGTGACTTAAAGCCAATCGAATAAGAAATTGATTCTGACAGGGAAGTGCCGTGGTGTGCTACACCTGGGGGAACGTAAATCATATCCCCTGGCTCGAGAGACCATTCAAAATCTGGATTAAACTCCTGTAGAACCTTTATTTCTTCATCTTCACGCCATTGTCTATTTGGTGCTAGTTCTATTTCCCACTTTCTTCTTCCTTGTCCTTGAAAGATAAAGACGTTGTAATTATCTATGTGAGCACCAAGGCTCATTTCGTCATTTGAATAAACACTCATTACATCATCGAACTCCCAGCCCGGAATGAAGTCTACAGCTTCTTGAAAATCGTAGAAGTCAGGGGAGAGTGTGTTGAGGTTGTGCCCAATCAGTGCGAAAGACTTTTTCGTGTAATCACTAAGCTGTTGTTGGGTAAATGGCCCATGAACGAGCTTTCTTTTTGCATTTTCGTCTTTATAAACGAGTCGTGTTTCACAACTTTCATCCATGGCCAGGTCTAGAAAATCATCTGGCTCGGCAAGAGATGCCGTATCTTGGAAGGCATTTTTGAATAAATACGGCCTTTTGTTCCAATAATTTTTGAGAAATTCTTCTTTAGTAATGTCTGAATTGAATAGTGTTTTTTTGCTCATGCCTCTATCTACACTTGCTTCAATTATGATGCAACGTTCTTTTTTTGACCTACATCATACTGAGTCAAAAGTTTTATGACCTGTGACAAATAGGGTTTAAAAGTACTTATTTGTTGGAGGTCAAAAGAACATGAGTTTTTCTTTAAGTGTAGATTTGTAGCGCCGAAAAGTACTGTTATTACTAGATTAAGTTTGTCGATTTGTATTGAGTTGTGATAACAAATCAGTAAAATAAGTTAAATTTTTCACAAATAAAAACAAAGATCACTAAGGGAATGTGTATGAAGAAGTTGATCGGCGCTTTTGTTGCCCTGGCAGCGTTTGGGGCATTAGGCGCGTACATTGTTGTTCAAGCCAGACATATTGGCTACAACCAAGGTTACCAACCAGACCAGCCAGTAAAGTTTTCTCACAAACTTCACGCAGGCGAGTTGAAGATGGATTGTCAGTACTGCCACTTTGCAGCTGATAAAGGAAGACACGCGGGGATTCCACCGACAGAACTATGTTTGAACTGTCACACGCAGGTGAAGACCAATTCTCCAGAAATTAAGAAGGTTCAGGAAGCCGTTGACTCAGGTGAAAACATCCAGTGGAACCGAGTTAACTTCTTGCCAGACTATGCTTATTTCAATCACGCACAACACGTAAATGTTGCGCAACTTGATTGTAAGCAGTGTCACGGGCCGGTAGACGAGATGGAAATCTACTACCAGCATGAGAAGCTGAACATGGGATGGTGTATTAATTGTCACCGTGAGAAAGACATCGCTCCGCCGGAAGATCACAAGAGAGCATCTGGTGGTGATTGTCAGAAGTGTCACTATTAATTTGGATTCAACAAGGAAAGCGTAATTATGAGCGATAACAAGAACGATAAAACATGCGGCACCAGCTGTGGATGCGGTACTCCTGTAGAGGGTTACTGGCAAGATGTTGAGAACAAGCTTCCTACTGAAGCGAAGACTCAAGAGTTCGCAGACGGAGAGTTTGATTCTTTCTCTATTAAGAAAGACAGAAGAAGCTTTTTAAAGATTATGGGATTCTCTGTATCAGCACTTCCATTGACTGGTTGTGTTAAGATACCTGTAAGAAAAGCTATTCCATATTTGGAAAAGAACCCTACACAATATCCAGGTGTTGCGAACTACTACTCAACAACATTTGAAGGTTCTCCAGTAATGATTAAAGTCCGTGAAGGACGTCCAATCAAGGCTGAAGGTAATAAGCTTTCAACTGTTACTGAAGGTGGAACTGATGCACAAATCCAAGCATCAATCCTAGACCTTTATGACTCTAACCGTTTACGTTCAGCTTCAATTGATGGCAAAGACGTAGAATGGGATGTGTTTGATAACAAACTTAAGTCAGCTATCTCAAAAGCATCTGGCAAGAAGGTTTTAGTAACTAAAAATGTTACTTCACCATCACAATTGAAAATGATTGCTGAGCTTGAAAGCAAGCTTGGATTTGATCACGTTGTATATGAGCCGGTTTCTCGCTACGGGATCAACAAGGCAAACGAAAGAGCATTTGGAGCTTTTGCACCAAACGCATACTTCCTAGAAGATGCAGATACAATCGTATCATTCGGTGCAGACTTCCTAGGTACTTTTGGAAACAACCTTCAGCAATCTAGAGATTACTCTAAAAGAAGAGTGCCAACTAATCCTAAAGGCCTAAATAAGCATATTCATGTTGAAGCAGTTATGACTTTAACTGGATCTAATGCTGACAGCCGTTACACAAGATCAATTCAGTCTCAAAGAGCTGTATTAGGTAGTGTATATGCTGGAATTACTGGTGATACTGCTGGTAAATCAAAGCTATCTGAAGCTGACCAAAAACTAGCAGACTTTGTTGTTAAGCAATTAAAGTCATCTAAGACATCTGTTCTAATGAGCGACGACAACAATGTTGACGTTCAATTGATGGTTGCTGCTATTAACAAAACTTTGGGCAACTACGGTAAGACAATCAAAGTTATTAAGACTGACGCACAATACGCAAATGATGAGCAATTTAACCAATTGGTTAAAGATATGGCCGCTGGTAAAGTTGGTGTTGCAATGTTCCTTGGAACAAACCCAGCATACAACTTCCATGACCCTAAAGCATTTGTAGAAGCAGCTTCTAAAGTTTCAACGAAAGTGTCTTTCGCTCTTTCTGCTGATGAGACTAGCTCACTATGTAACTTTGTTGCTCCTGATAACCATACTTACGAGTCATGGTCAGACAGCATGGGTGTAGAGAATGAAGTTTCTTTCACTCAGCCAGTTATTCAACCTCTTTTTGGTTCAAGAATGGCCATGGAAACGCTAATGGCGCTTCTAAATAAAGAGGGTACTTTCCATGATTACATGGTTGCTAACTGGAAAAAGAACATCTACCCAGCAATCGGTGGATTTTCTAACTTCGATAACTTCTGGAACAAAGCACTTCATGATGGTGTTGTTAAAGTTGATAGAATGTTTAAAGAAGTTAGTTACAGAAATGTTAGCGCAAATGCTTCAGCAAACGCTGTTAAAAATATTAAGTACGGTGAAGGTTTAAATGTTGTTGTTTACCAAAAATTTGCAATCAGAGATGGTGCAATGGCGAACAACCCACTTCTTCACGAAATGCCAGATCCAATTACAAAAGCAACTTGGGACAACTATATTATGGTTTCTCCAAGCTTTGCAAAGGCCAATTCTATTAAGAGTGGTGACGTAGTTAAAGTTGATGCTGGTACATACAATGTTACTCTTCCGGCAGCAGTTATTCCAGGTATCGAAGCAAACACTGTAGGTGTTGCTCTTGGTTACGGTAGAACTCGCTCTGGTAAAGTTGGAACAGGGATGGGAGCAAACGCTTTCCCATTCGCAACATTCGTTAATGGATCTGTAGATTACAACACTAGCTTTGGTAAATTAACTAAAACTGGTGCTCATAGAGGTCTTGCTCTTTCTCAAACTCACCAGAGTATGGAAGGAAGAGATATCGTAAGAGAAACTACTTACGAGAAGTTCGAAGACGATAACGGAGCTGGTAACAAGCCTAAGATGAAGCTTCCACAGATTTACCCAGTAAATCACCAACTGCAGGAAGGTCATCAGTGGGCAATGGCAATCGATTTGAACACTTGTACTGGTTGTTCAACTTGTGTTGTTGCTTGTAATACTGAAAACAATGTTCCTGTTGTAGGTAGAACTGAAGTTCATAGAAGAAGAGATATGCACTGGATGAGAATCGATCGCTACTTTGCTGGCGACGAGCAAGAGCCTGAAACGGTTCACATGCCAATGCTTTGTCAGCACTGTGAAAACGCTCCATGTGAGAACGTTTGTCCAGTTCTAGCAACAGTTCACTCTTCTGATGGTCTTAACCAACAAGTTTATAACAGATGTATTGGTACTAGATACTGTGCCAACAACTGTCCTTATAAAGTTAGAAGATTTAACTGGTTCAACTACGACCATAGCGATGAGTATGCAAGACTTGCTCTTAACCCAGACGTGAGTGTTCGTTCACGTGGTGTTATGGAGAAGTGTTCTTTCTGTATTCAAAGAATTCAGGAAGGTAAGCTTAAAGCTAAGAGGGAAAGAAGAGACCTTCAACCTGGCGATATCCAAACTGCTTGTCAGCAATCATGTCCAACTAACGCAATCGTTTTTGGTGATATGAATGACAAGAACAGTCCAATCGCGAAGCTTTTGGAAAACCCTAGAACTTACAGTGTGCTTGAAGAACTTAATGTTAAGCCACGTGTAAACTATATGGTTAAAGTAAGAAACAAAAGCGAAGAAGAAGCTTAGATTTTAAATAAGGAACAATTATGGCTGAGCATGTATCTAAATTAAGACAACCGTTGGTTCCAGAGGACCGAACGTATAAGCAGATGTCTGAAGATGTTTTAGACACGCTGGAGCGCAAACCAACCAAAGCATGGCTTATTGGTTTTAGCGTATCCGCCCTTTTCCTAACAATTGGTATGCTAGTTATCGTCTATCAAGTAAGCACTGGTATCGGTGTTTGGGGACTTAACAAAACAATTGGATGGTCTTGGGATATTACCAACTTCGTATTTTGGGTTGGTATTGGACACGCGGGGACATTGATTTCCGCGATCCTTTTAATTTTTAGACAAAGATGGAGAACTGCAATCAATAGGGCGGCTGAGGCCATGACTATTTTTGCTGTTGCCTGTGCTGGTCTATTCCCATTAATTCACATGGGTAGACCTTGGCTAGCTTACTTTGTTTTCCCTTATCCAAACACTCTTGGATCACTTTGGGTTAACTTTAAGTCTCCACTTCTATGGGACGTTTTTGCGATCTCGACTTACCTTACTGTATCATTGGTATTCTGGTACATGGGTCTTCTTCCTGACCTTGCAAGTGTAAGAGATAGAACTAAGTCTAAACTAAGAAAAGCAATCTATGGTGCATTTGCACTTGGATGGGACGGATCAACTAGAACTTGGCATCACTTTGAAGTTTTGTCTTTGATTCTTGCTGGTCTTGCAACACCACTAGTTCTTTCAGTTCACACGATCGTATCATTTGACTTTGCAACCTCAGTTATTCCTGGGTGGCACACAACGATCTTCCCTCCATACTTTGTTGCTGGTGCAATTTTCTCTGGTTTCGGTATGGTTTTGACTCTTCTTATTATCACAAGAAAAGTTATGAACTGGGAAAACTACATTACTGTTGGTCACGTAGAGGCCATGTGTAAAGTAATCATCCTTACAGGTACTATGGTTGGTCTAGCATACGGAACTGAGTTCTTCATTGCTTGGTACTCTGGTAACCCATATGAGAGATACGCATTTATCAACAGAGCCTTTGGACCATACTGGTGGGCATACTGGACAATGATTTCTTGTAACGTTATTTCTCCACAGTTCTTCTGGTTTAAGAAACTTAGAAGAAATATGACTTTTGTTTTCATCATCACTATTTTTGTAAACATTGGTATGTGGTTTGAGCGTTTCGTTATTATCACGACGTCACTACACAGAGACTTTCTTCCTTCGTCATGGGCGATGTATTCTCCGACTTGGGTTGAAATCTGGACATTTATTGGAACATTTGGATTGTTCTTCACACTGTTCTTCTTGTTTATCAGATTCCTACCGGGTATCGCCATAGCAGAAGTTAAGTCTGTGAAAAGATACGGCCAAAAGAACGAAGAACCAGTTAACGTTATAGCTTAATGGGATTAACTATGAAGAAAGACTTTATATTAGCGACTTTTGAAGATGATCGTCAGGTTTTGGCCGCAACAAAAAAGGCCAGAGACAAGAATATGCCGATCTTTGATATTTACACTCCTTTTCCTGTCCATGGCCTTGATGAGGCCATGGGGATAAAGAGATCGATCCTACCATATGTTACTTTGGCAGCAGGGATCATGGGTTTAATGACAGCTTTGGCACTACAGATTTATACAAACTCTGTTGCTTGGCCTGTTATTGTTGGTGGTAAGCCGGCAAACTCAATACCTGCATTTATACCAATCACATTTGAATTGACGGTTCTTTTTGGTGCCCACACTACAGTGGCAGCGTTTCTAATGTTGAATAAGCTGTATCCAGGTAAGAAACCACACATCTTTGACCCAAGCCAAACTTGTCACTCGTTTATCATGGCTTTTGATAAAAGCAATGTTAACGCTGACGAAGTTTCTCAACTGGTTAAAGAGCATGGTGCAGTCGAAGTCAAAGAAGAATCGGCTACGATTAAGTAATAAAAAGGGGAAAACGTGAAAAACCTAATATTGGCAATCACTACTTTAGTTTTAGTAAGCTGCTCTGGCGGTAGAAATAGTACAGGTTACTCTATCATTAATGATATGAAGTACTCTGTAGCGTACGAAGCGTTTACTACAAATCCAGTTCTACCAAACGGACAAACAATGATGGTTGCTCCTGAAGGAACTATTTCTAGAGGTCACCTTCCTGATGAAGTTGATGCTGAAGGAAATCCTGTTCTTTTAGAGAATCCTTATGAAATGACTGACTACGCTTGGGAAAGAGGCGAAAAATACTACAACATCATGTGTGCTACTTGCCACGGTGCTGAAGGTAAAGCTGATGGACCAGTTGTTACTCAAGGCGGCTTTCCTAAGCCACCAAACTTTATGGCCAGAAGATGGAGAAACATCGAGAAGTATTCTGTTGGCCACGTATATAAAGTAATCACTCATGGCATCGGTAACATGGCTTCTTACTCTCAACAACTTTATCCTGAAGATCGTTGGGCAGTAGCTGAGTATGTTAGAAAGAGGCTTATGAGAGGAAAAAATAAATACAAGCAATAAAATAATTGGAGTCAAAAGTGGAACTAGAAATTAAAAATTACGAATTTTCTGGAGGGGTGAAGAAGACTTCCTTGACCTTGATCGCTGTTGGGATCGTGGCAATGATTGCTTCTTTTGTAATTAACCCTACAGTTGGATGGGTAGACTTCTTAGTTAACTCCTTCTACTTCGTACTAGTTGGTCTAAGTGGGATATTCTTTCTTACCGTGACTGGCGTTATGCAAGCAAGTTGGATCACACCTTATAAGAGAATCCCTGAAGCGATGACAAAGTTTTTGCCTATTGGGTTCGTACTTATGTTAGCTACATACTTCGGTCTACACACTATTTATGAGTGGACGCATACAGAAGTTGTAATGAATGATGCTATCTTAAGAGAGAAAACTGGCTACTTAAATGAGACATTCTATATGATTAGAATGGTAGCTATTTTTGCTATTTGGATCCTTATTGGTAGAAAGATGCTTAACTTTTCAAAAGAGCAAGATGCAAATCCTGAAAAAGATTACCAACACGGTATCATGAAGACTTCTGCAATTGGTTTGATCCTTTTTGGTCTTACTATCAGTGTAGCGTCTTTTGACTGGGTTATGAGTGTTGAGCCTCACTGGTTCTCAACTATCTTTGGTGTATATATCTTCGCTGGTATGTTTGTAACAGGTATCTGTTTCGTTACTTTGTCAGTTATTAAGCTGAGAGAGTGGGGATACATGCAAGGAATCATTACTGAGGATCATCTACATGACCTTGGTAAGTGGATGTTTGGAATCTCTGTATTCTGGGCATACATTTGGATTTCTCAGTACCTACTTATTTGGTATGCAAACATTCCTGAGGAAACTGAGTACTACGTATTAAGACACCACCACTGGAATGGTGTATTTTTCCTAAATCTAGCTATTAACTTCTTCACTCCGTTTGTTCTACTATTGAGCAGACCTGCCAAGAGAAGCCCTGGTAGATTAAAGCTTGTTGCTTGTATCCTAATGGTTGGTCACTTCATCGACCTATACTTGATGGTTGCTCCAATGGTTTTTGAGCACCACAATGCAGAGATTGTTGGATTTGGTATCCTTCAATTCTTGTCATGGCTTGGATTCTTTGGACTATTCGTTTTAGTTGTAGGCAAGGCCCTATCTAAGATGAACCTTGTTCCAACTGGTGATCCAAACCTTGAAGAAGGTCTTCACCTACATCAGTAACAATTAATATAGCGCCCCTGAAAAGGGGCGTTTTACTTTTTATGAGCAATAATAAAGAAGCAAAAAACGAAATTTTAGAAGGACGTGAGAAGAAGAAAGATCCGGTGTATATGCCTGAGCTTCACTCTTGTCCTGAGTTGATGTCTTACAGTGAAAAGCTTGAGCTTGCCGAGGAGCTTCTTTGTGAAACAATCGCCCCTATACTTGCTAGAGAAGAGCTTGATGCTCTAGTAGAGGATGTCCAAGAGACAACCATTCTTCTTCGTTTTTACCCAAATATCTCAGAGAACGTTATTAAAGAGATTGATAGGGTAATTAGAAAAACAACCGACAATAACTTCAGTGCCAAGGCCGTTGAATAAAATCATTGGCCCTTCTATAATATCCTCAAATAAGCTTTAACTTCTTAATAATCGTACAAGCACAAGTCCTTGTCCTCGTTTATTGAAAGTATTGGGGGATAGCATGATTCAAATACAAGACGTGACATATGAACAAGACTTTGACCGTATCGTTCAAGGACAGCTTGATATGGCCTTAGAGACTGAAGGCCTAACATTGGATCGCCCTACAGTGGAAAAAGGCGTCAGAGCTGTGTTTAATGATGAATCTAAGGGGCGCTATTATAAGGCCGTAATCGATGGCCAGTTTGCAGGTTGCCTTCTGACGACTTTTGAATGGAGTGACTGGAGAAATTCCACTTGTCTTTGGATTCAGTCCGTTTTTGTTCCAAAAGACTTTAGAAAAAAAGGGGTGTTTAAAAGCTTCTATTCTCATCTACAGCAAAAGGTGGAATCAGACCCATCGCTTTGTGGCCTCAGACTTTATGTGGACAAGACAAATATTGCGGCCCAAAAGGTCTACGACAGAGTGAAAATGAGTAATGAACACTATGATCTCTATGAGTGGATGGATCCAGGTGAGTAGAAAAAGCTATTTATCTTGTCTATCAGCCATTGTGAGTCATCTATAGGCACATCATGTCCAGCACTAGGGTGGTACTCAATAGGTGAGTCCCACTTTTTGGCAATTTTCTCAGAGCATTTATAGGAACATAGCCTGTCCGCTTTTGCGGCAAGGATTAAACGCTTTGTCTCAGGCCTTGTCGTGTCTGGCGTAAAGCTCAATGCGGCCCTAATTTGATTTATGAAACTTACTCTACTGACAGGGGATGTTTTTTGAATACTTTCCCAGAGATTTAGTTGCTCTTTAAGCTCTGTTTGTTCTTTGTTGCTCACAAGCTTTAGAATTAGCTTCTCACGCTTTCTAACACTGAAGGTGAAAAAGAGCCTCAAGAAGTATGTCCATGCTTGAGGACGAAGTCTGTGGTGCAGGGGATTTATTCCCTTAAAACTAGAGTTTAATAGAATCATATACTGAAAGTCATCTGGATGAAGCTCACTCCATCTCTTCGCGAGCATACCACCAAGTGAGAGGGCCAGGACCAAAGTCTTTCCAGGAACTAGTTTTGAAATGCATTCTTCACGCATGAAGCTGATCATTTCATCAAAGCTACTAGGGGAGATTCTCTGGTGGTGAATACCAGCACCAGGGATGTCACAAGAAATAATATTTGCTTTAGGGAAGGCCTTGGACGCTTCTTCTATAAAGTGCGCCCAATGTCTTCTTTCCCGAGCAAGGCCTCTAATGAGAAGTATATTCATAATATTAGAGTTTCATAAAAACCGTCTGCACTCAAGGTGCAAATATTGGTTTATGCGGCCTTGGTGATATGAGTTGTTTCAAAGTTCATAGTCTTGATTGCTTTGTGTGCAAGATCTTGTTGGTGAAGGTCGTCAAGCTTTACGAATTCTCCTTTGAACTTGATAACATTCTTTTCTATGGCGGTTAGGGCTTTTTCTTTAGTGCTGTCATTCATAAGCTTTCTGCCTAAAAGTTTTAGGTTTTGAAATGACATCTTCTCACTTGCTCCATGCTTGATGGCCTTGTGAGCAAAGAACACATCCATGAATGCATTTTTGTCTAAGTGATCTAGAAGAGATGCCTTGGAAAAGTCTTTTGGTAAAAACTTTTTCACTTCATTTCTTGCACTTGCTAATTGAGCTTTTGTCCACGTATCAACGTGATTTTGTAGTTCCACTAAATTGATTTTTGTTTGGTTCATTTGACCCCTTTTATGATTTGAGTAAGCGTCCTATCGGTTGCATTGGACAAGGGTTAACTTAAGTTTTTTTAACAAATTAAAGAGTTGAAATATTTTCAATAATTAGGCGTTTAAATTGAATGCACTCAGCGCTGTGCTAGAATTTTTTTGAGCTAGATTAGAATATGCATATGAGCTTTTTCTTTAGTTTTGTGGGCCAAATAAATAACCGGTTACAAAAAGATGTTGAAAAAAATTCATAAATTTATTTGCTACTCAATGAGATTACCACGGCTTAAGTCTTTTAGCTTAGACAAGGCCTAATCTCGTCTAACCTAGTGAGCTTGTCACGAGAACGGGCAGCTGTTAATTTTCTTAAGAAGCGGGAGAAAGAATGGACATAGAAAACTTTGATGAAATTGAAACAGCTGGCCTTGACACAAAAAAGACCGGTAAAGAAGAACAGATTGATCCGAAAAAGATGCAATCAGAACTTGAAGAGCTTGTTAAGAGCAAGTTTGGAGACAAGGTGCATATTGTTTCAAAAGGACTTGATCCTCTAGAACAAGTGGAGGAGACAGAGCTATTTGAAGATGATTTAGAACTAGAATTTGATTATCGACCAAAGGATATCAAAACCTATTTAGATGACTATGTCATAAGCCAAGATGAAGCAAAAAAGACATTGGCCATCGCAATTTGTGATCACTACAACCACATTAAAAGAGATTACGAATCTGGCGAAACCCCGCACTACTTCAAACAAAACATTCTGATGTTAGGTCCTACTGGTGTTGGTAAAACTTATTTGATTAAAAAAATAGCACAGCTTGTTGGTGTGCCATTTGTTAAAGCAGATGCCACTAAATTTACTGAGGCCGGTTATGTTGGTGCAAACGTCGAAGACACAATTAGAGATCTAATCACTCAGGCCGATGGAAATGTAGAAATGGCCCAGTATGGGATTGTCTATATTGACGAGGCCGACAAGTTAGCAGGTGGTAGAAAAGTCGGTGGTAGAGAAGTAAGTGGCAGAGGCGTTCAAAACGGTCTTTTAAAACTATTAGAAGAAACTGAAATTGAAACACGTTCTCCGTTTGATATGCTCTCACAATTGAACAACGCTTTTGGGCAAAATAGTAAAAAACCTAAAACTATTAATACCAAAAATATTTTGTTTATTTTAAGTGGTGCTTTCTCAGGACTTGAAGACATTATTAAAAAACGTCTTAATGTAAATCAAATTGGTTTTGCAAAAAGAACTTCAATTGAGAAAGAAAATAATTTGTTTAGTATGGCAACGACTCAGGACTTTATTGATTTTGGAATTGAGCCAGAGCTAATTGGTAGACTTCCTGTAAGAGTGCACTGTAATCACCTGACCAGTGATAACTTATTTCATATTCTACAAGATACTAAAGAGTCTATTTTAAACCAATATGTAGATTCCTTTTTATCTTACGGCATAAATGTAGAGTGGGAGCCTGAAGCCCTCCAAGAGCTTGCAAATATGGCGCACTCTGAGAAAACAGGAGCGCGTTCATTAATGACCATTTTTGAGCGTATCTTTAGAGATTATAAGTTTGAACTTCCTTCTACAGGTGTAGAGAGCTTTACAGTTACTCGAGAGCTTGTGAGACACCCCAAGAAGGAATTGCAAAAAATTTTGGCCTCCAAGGCCTGATATCTATTAAAAAAGTCTGTTGAGGCTTCTAAAAATTGTGCCCTGAGGGTAAAATACCCCCAGGAGACACAATTATGGATAAGGCCAACAAAGACAGGATCGAAAAACTTCACACACTTAATGAACTTCAATACAAGGTCACGCAGGAGGACGCTACAGAGCGAGCTTTTGAAAACGAGTATTGGGATCACAAAGAAGAGGGTATCTACGTAGACGTCGTATCAGGCGAGCCCTTATTTTCATCAAAGCATAAATATGATTCAGGTTCGGGTTGGCCATCTTTTACTATGCCCCTAATTCCGGAAAATGTTGTAGAAAAGCAAGACCTGTCCCATAATATGAGGCGTGTTGAGGTTCGATCTAAAAATGCGGACTCACACTTAGGTCACTTGTTTACTGATGGGCCAGAGCCTACGGGATTGCGCTATTGCGTGAACTCTGCCTCTCTTAGATTTGTGCCAAAAGATAGACTAGATGAAGAAGG
>JAGSHJ010000442.1 GCA_023954595.1 Bacteriovoracaceae bacterium
AAGGAATCCGGATGGGTTCTCATCTTGTAAAGACCGCCTCTGATGATTTTAGGGAAGTTAGGAAAGGCCAAAAGCTCTTTCATTTGCTCCTCAGATTCGATGGAACACGGCCCTGCAATCACTACAAAGTCATTTTTATTTTTTAGATATTGATTTATCAAATTCACCTCACTACATTAGGCGAGACTTCAAGATTGTTCAAGCTGTCTTGTACAATTTCTCGGTTTAATTAATATGAAAAAACAGCTTCATATAACATTGGAAAACCTGGATTGGGAACTCTTTTGTAAAAGAGGTGCACTTTTAGCACACTTCGAAAAAGACGAACTAGTACTGGGAATGGGTGATTCGTTGCCAGAGGGAGATATTAAATTCTTCCAAATGGACTTTTTCAATGAACGCAAATGGGAGTATACCCCTGAAATCATTTGCATTGCTAAATTGGATGAATTCAATTTTCTGAATTCGTCTATCCAAATACCAGAGACTATAGGTAATGAGGACGATATTTATCTTAAAGATATAAATCGTGCGATGGACGAATTTAATGAGAACTTTGAGAAAGTGGTTCTTATTAGCCGACAGAGTTACAAACGATCAGGAATTGAGCTTAAGGCCTTAATATCCTGTCTGATTAAGGCCAGATTGGGTCTCAACTATGGTATCTGGGACGAAAACGGTGGAATTCTAGGCTCAACTCCTGAAATCTTATTCTCTAAAGACAAAAACTCTTTTAAAAGCATGGCCCTCGCTTCAACTAGACCTGTTGATAAAGCACATGAACTACTAAATGACTCAAAAGAGCTTTTTGAGCATAACTTGGTAATCAAAGACATCAAAAATAAGTTATCTGGGCAAAGCAAACTCCAAGTTGGGGAAACAGGCATCGAAATCTTTGGTAATTTGGCCCATTTGCGTACAGATATTAGCTTTCAAAGCAGCCTTGAAGTTGATGAGCTTTCTTCACTTCTAGGTCCTACTGCAGCACTGGGTGGTTTTCCTCGGGATAAGGCACAAGACTTCATTAAATCATCCCAATATTTCAAAAAACACTCTGATCGTAAATTCGGTGGGGTCGTTGGTATTGAAAAGGGTGATAGCGCTTATGCTTTAGTGGCCATTCGTAATATCCAATGGGATAAAGATTCTTACTGGATTGAAAGTGGCGGTGGGGTCGTAAAAGAGTCCAAAGTCGAAAATGAGCTTGCTGAAATTAGGCGAAAAAGAAAAGTGATCAGGGACATTTTCTTTAATGAAGAAGTTTAAATTAGAAGATATTCAAAAAGTATATTTCTGCGCAGGTGCCAGAAACCATAGTCTTAAGAGCTCATTTAAGAATGCTCAATTATTTTACGAGCTAGATGAACGAAGTGCTGCATATAAGGCCTTGGGTTCATGTATGGCAAATGAAGTAGCTGCTGTGTGTGTGACAAGTGGAACTGCATTAGCACAGTGCTTGGCCGCAATGATTGAAGCACGCTACTCTGAAGTTCCACTCATAGTGATTTCTGGGGATCGTCCAAAAAGATTGCACGGCACAGGTTCAGCACAGACAATAGATCACATGGCCGCAAGTTCTGGAATCGCCGCACAGCAAGTTGAGATCCTGGACACAGAGCTAGAGAGTTTTGAGCTTGATTCTGTGAACTTTCCCCTTCATCTCAATGTACTAGTAGATAAAGACCACAACACTTCTAATTCAAATGAATTGGCATCTATTGATGAACTACAGGAATTTGTATCATCACATAGCAGTACACTCTTTCTAGTTTCCCATACTCGTGAATCCTTAAGAGGCATGGTGCAGGAGCTTGTAAAGAAAACTGACTATGTTTTTGCTGAGACTTTGTCATGGGGCAAAGATTTAAGTGTCATCGCAAATGAGTTTGAGTTGATGTCTCTATATAAGCAAGGCAAGTTTGATTCAATCGTACGCATAGGTCATACTCCTTTGAGTAAACTATGGAGAGTTGTAGACACTGATGACATAGATGTATTTAGTATTGATCCTCGTGGATTGTCTGGTCTATCTCATGGAAAGGTCTGTTCTGATCTAGATGTTAATAAGATTAATGCATTAGATGTTCCTCGTTGTAGTCTTGAACCGAGACCTAAGCTAGAAATAATTCAGAAGTACCCAAAGTCACAAATGAGCTGGTTACAATCTTGGCAGCAGAAGATCTCTTCGAACGCCCATGTTTATCTTGGAAATAGCTCCGTTATTAGAGACTTTGAGGCAGTGCAAACTAAAAACTTTCGAACTTATGGAAATCGCGGAGCAAATGGTATTGATGGGCAACTATCAAGTGCCATAGGTATTGCAAATTCAATTGATGAAAAGCTTTACTGCATCCTTGGGGATCTGACCTTTTTATATGACATCGGTGCTTCTTTTGAGTTGCCTGATAATCTAGAAGTTATTGTTTTAGATAATAATGGCGGACGTATTTTTGAGAGGGTGGGCATCACTGATGAAATTGTTTTAGAAAACAAGAACATTGGTGATTTAGCACTGCATGAACAAATTAGTGTCGTCCATATCTGTGCTGAGCAAACTTTGGCATGCTTCAGGGAGCTAATGTCTTGAAGCTTCATTGCTTTCACGGTTTTTTAGGCAATAAAGAACAGTTCGATTTTCTTCGATCACGATTCGATGTTCAAAGTTACGATATGTATGAGTTGTGTGCTTCAAATAAAGAGCAGGCATATGCAAATATTGATATCAAAGACGAAGACGTTGTCATTGGGTATTCTTTTGGCTCTCGCTTTGCTTTAGAGCTGTTGGAGCGTTTCAATCCTAAAATGTTTTTTGCGCTC
>JAGSHJ010000113.1 GCA_023954595.1 Bacteriovoracaceae bacterium
TGGATATGACTAACTTTAAAGGTACTGATGATCTAGATATCGTTTTCATGAACGATTTTACAAATAAAGCTCAAAACCTATTCCTGGCAAAACTTGTTGATACTTATGTAAAAGTTCCTTGGGGCTGGTCACAGTGTGGATATGGTTGTTCTGATCATGCTTCATGGCATAATGCAGGTTTTCCAGCAAGTATCCCATTCGAGTCGACAATGGGCGATATTAATCGTAAAATTCATACTAAGAAAGACACGATTGAGCAATCTGGCGGAAACGCGGATCATGCTGAGAAATTCGCCAAGCTAGCAGTAGCGTTCATGGTTGAATTAGGGAAGTAATTTTATTTGAAAAATTTGGATATTTATAAAGAGATCGAAGACAACTTTGCAAGTTCCCGTCAGGCAATACTTGCGTACAACGAAGACCAAGACAATGATGAGGAACTTCGATCTCTAGAACAGGCCAATCTAATACTACAGGCGCTTAAGCAAATTGCTGAAAGCGCCTTTTCTTTATTTGAGGCCTACCCCAGTCTAGAAGCTGTATTTGAAAAAGAGTACGGCAGCATCAAACAACTTACAGATAGAGAAAGTATCGTAGAAACATGTTTTCTAGATGATTTTATTCTGCCTGATAAGGAGAGCTTGCCACTGATTCCTGGACAGGAAATTTCTACTGAATTAGTAGATAACTACGTCCTATCTTTTAAAGATTGGGAAGTTGCTCTCAGAGGCAGCCATTTATCTTCACAAGAGACTATTAAAGAAGCTTTCTCTGTAGAGTTAAAAGTAAATGCTTTAAGCTGTCAGTGCTTGAAGTGTGTTGCCGATTTTAGGGCAAAGCTCAGAGACCAAGTCTTCAAAGAGCAGGCCGAGATGATTGCGCAGGCAGAAGAGGCCTTGCATGAATTGGTTCTGGATAAAAAAGTTAGCTACATCAGCGACTATTACAGCAAATTAAAAAAGAGAATCGAAAAGAATCTACAAAGAGTACGTTATAAATTAAAGCGTGGCTCTTTGAACAAATTGGATTCTGACATAAAAATGGAATTAAAGAACAAGCTTGGTCACAACACCGAGCTTGGACGGGTTTATAGAGAAAGACTTATCTCCTTTTTTAATTCTATTTTAGATGAGGAGGGGATTGCTCCAGATCTAATCACTCCCGAAGAATATGACCGTTTCTTTACCCAGCTAGGGCTTGGGATGTGGAAAAATCCTGTAATTCTCAAAAGAGAGTTTTTAAAAACCACACGCTCCATAATGGCCTATAAGAGAAAAGATATCTCAGCTACGATTTTGCGTGAGTATTTAGGACAATTTTGGATCCATGCCGAGGCAAGAAAGAAAACACGAAGAATTGTATATCACATGGGTCCTACCAACTCTGGTAAGACATATAACGCTATTGAAGCTCTTTCAAAGGCCAAGCATGGCTGCTATCTAGCGCCTCTTAGACTTCTTGCCAGTGAATTGTATGACACTCTAAATGACAAGGGAGTTGTAACAAACCTTCTTACTGGAGAGGAAGTTATCGAGCTTCCAGATGCAACTCATTATTCTTCCACTATTGAGATGGCGAGAATGAATGAAGAGTTTGATGTTGTGGTCATTGATGAGATTCAAATGATGACAGACATCCAAAGAGGATGGGCCTGGACCAGAGCTTTGGTAAATATCAATGCTGATGAGATTCATCTGTGTGGTGATCATTCTGTGTTAGAGCTTGTGAAGGGAATTCTCAAACTCACAGGCGATGAATTAGAAATTAAAAATTATACGCGTATGACTAAGCTTGATGTAATGCCAAGGCAGCTCAAGCTTACAGAGCTTGAAAAACATGATGCATTGATTGTTTTCTCAAGACGTAATGCTCTTAAATATAAGATGGACCTAGAGAAGCTAGGCTTTAAAGTTTCCATCGTTTATGGACGTTTAAGTCCTGAGGTAAGAAGAGAGCAAGCTAGAAAATTTGATGTAGGCGAAACTGACATCATGGTATCAACCGATGCCATTGCAATGGGTATGAACCTTCCTATTAAGAGGGTTGTATTCTCCGCTTTGTCGAAATTTTTCAATTCAAAAGAACACCCGATTACTGATAGTGAGATCAAGCAAATTGCAGGCCGTGCTGGACGCTATGGCCGTTTCCCTGAGGGGAAGGTTAGTGCTTTGAAGAAGGTGGATGACGGACTTGATATTGTTAGAGTCGCCCTTCAAACCGAGCTTGATCAAAAAGAACTAGCTATGGTTGGCCCAGACTTGGAGATATTTAGATCAGTTAATAAGGCTTTAGCAGATCACAACCTTACAAGTTTGAGCCTTTCAGAGTTCTTGCGTCTATTCAATACAATGACTTTTGAAAAGCCATTCTATTGTGTTGATCTCAAAGAGATGATTGAAGTTACAGAGATGATCGAAGGCGTTGACGAAAATAAAAAGCTAAGTGACAGCGAAGTTTTTGGATTCGCCTGCGCTCCAGTTAATTTAGGTCTTCTAGAGCATGTTCAGTATTTTGTTTGGATTGCTAATCACTATGTGAAAGATAATCCAATTATAAATGAAGAAGTAGACGATGAAAGCGATGACATTGACTACTTGGAGAGAGCTATTAAGTGTGTCGAGTTATACCAATGGCTAGCGAGACACTTTGATAACAATAATTTCAGTTTCTCAGAGTCTGATTTATTGGCCAATAAGATGTCTGCAATCGAAAAACTTAATCAACTGCTTTCCGAGAAAGTATCAAAGCGTTGTTCTTCGTGTGGAGTGAAGCTTCCTGATAGCTTTGACTTTAATATATGCGAATCTTGTTTTGGGGCCCAAAGATTTAGACAAAGAAGACGTCGTCCTGAGAGTGGGCAAGGGGAGTCTAAGGGCAAAGGTCCTGGAAAGCCAAAATATGGAAAAGGCTCTCGTCCTGATTCTCAAAAATCTGGTGCCGGAAAAAAAGATGGCCCTAAAAAGCGTGGGAAGCGTCCAGCTGGCAAAAAAAAGGGAGCTAAGAAAAGCTCCCCGTTCACTAAAGGCTAATTCGTTCTAGGTAAAAAGCTTTGCTGGCAGTATCTTGTCAGCAAACTTTGCATACTCAAGTTGCTCAAGCTCTGTGCGAATGGAGCGTAAGCTTCTTTAACTCGCTCTGGTACACTTAAATTAATCCAACCTTTCATCTGAGCAAAGTAAGCGGCACCACCAACACCGACTCCAAGAAGAAGTGGTCTTGCCAAAGGCACTCCGGCAATCTCAAGTCCAACACCCACTACTGAAAAGAATCCAAGTCCGGTAGCAGCTGCTCTGGACCAGTTCTCGATTCCTCTTAACGCTTTATGAGAGTATTTTGTCACATTATAAGATTCAAAATCTTTTGTGTTTGAAAGAACCATTTCAACTTCTTCAAGTAGAGTCTTTGTGACGCGCTCTTTGTTGAAGACGATCTCTTGGCTAGGGTTTGGATGTTTCCCTTTTTGGATGTCATCTTTGAGCTTTTCAAATTTTTTGTATTTGTGTAGTTGAATTGCGATGTCACCTGGGCCTTGTGCTGCGAATCCCATTGTGGCACCAACAAGTACGTCACCAGTCATGGCCGCAATACTTCCTACCTCAGATAGGCCCGCCATAACTTGAGGGGCCTTAAAGGCAAGACCTGTAAAGGCAACTTCAGTGACCCACCACTTAACATACTCCTCAAACGTCCTCATTCGGGTGATGACTTTTTTAAAGGAGTTATGACTTTTCATATCGGCAAGCATAGAAACAGCCTCAGGTGACTGTTGATGCATAAGTGGATACTTCTTCATAAGCTCAACTTTGTTTTTCTTTATAGAGTCAGCAAAGCGAGCAGGTGTTATCCCTAAACCTTTTCTTAGATTTTTAGCTACAATACCCTCAGAGGTTAAGAGGTGCTCAACCCACTTCCCACTTGTCAGCCATCTACCAAATACACCCATGTGGTAGGTAATTCCACCAGAGATTAGTCCTGGAACAGTAGCAACTGCTGCTGCAACGCCAGGTGAAACTCCATCTGCTAGAACCAATCCTGCAAAAACACCAGCTGCACCAGAAGCCCCTCTTATGAAGGTCCAATAGTTTCTTGGGTCTTTTACAAAGTTTTTAACTGATGAAGGCTCTCTTGATTTCGTGTTCTCTCCTGTGAGAACTCCTCTTGGCATTTCATCATATACGACGTTTTTAGCGTCAAATGCTCTAAGCATTTCTTCAATTCTTTCACTGCTCTCTAGACCATTTTCATTATGGCCTGTGACAAGAGTTTCCATATCAAATTTAGTGCCTGAATTTTTCTCTTCTTCTATTAGCTTTTTTACCCAAGCAATCTGTTGCTTAGACTCCTCAGAGCCATCGTACTCACCAAAATAAAATTCAAGAACAACCTGTCTTTCAGGGTCCGGATTTTGCTCAAATTGGGGTACAACATGGTAGTAAGATATACCCTTTGGACCATCAGGCAGCTCTTGGGCCGCATCAAGAAAACTCTGTGGATTAAGGTATTGTGTTGATTTAGAATAGCTGTTAAATGTTAAAAGCAGCGTTAGCCATATAATTATCTTGGACATTATTACTCCTGTCCTAGATCCTATCGGCTTATAACGCGATATCCTTAAGTGTGATTAATAAACTTTAACCGTTTGAGATGTGATGGAAGTAGTTGATTTTGCTCGTGAAATTCTTTTTGGATCAAGCTTAAAATCCAAGCTTTTAGACTTGGATAAAATAAGTTTTGAAAAAACGGCAATTCCGGATCTGGAGTTCACCTACCCAGGCAGGGACAAGGGGATAGAATTATCTGAGCAGCAGATGAGATTTCCAAAAGGCCACTTTCATATTGATGAGAAAAAAGCACAAGCTCTCCACAGTTTTGCCAATCATGAACTACTGGCAGTAGAGATGATGGCCGCTGCCCTAATTATTTATCCACACCACACAGATGAACTTAAACGTTTTAAGCTTGGGATTTTTCATGCACTTCAAGATGAGCAAAAACATTTTAAGCTATATACCAATAGATTGAATGAGGTCGGCTATGCATTTGGTGACTTTCCTCTAAATGACTTTTTCTGGAAGCAGATGCATAAACTAAAAACACCTGCACAATTCTGTGCCGTAATGTCTTTGACTTTTGAAGCTGCAAATCTGGACTTTGCTCATTTTTATGAAAAAGTTTTCAGAGAGCTCGGTGACAATAAGACGGCCAATATTTTAAAAGTAGTTTATGAAGATGAAATCAGCCACGTTCAACTTGGTGCTCGATACCTAGATCGTTGGAAAGAAGATAAGGATCTATGGAGTTACTATAACGAAAGTCTCCCATGGCCATTAACACCGGCCAGATCTAAGGGGAAACTCTTTGTTGAGGAGGCCAGGCGCAAGGCCAGGCTAGACCAAGAATTCATAAATAAAGTAAAAGGTTATAAGGACGACTTTAGAGTCACTCATAGAAAAGATTGGAAAGAATGAGCTGGCTCATGAATGCTGATTATGAGTCTTTTCTCTTTAGTGGAAAGACTCATTACAAAGGAACATCAAATAAAATTAACCAAGAATTTGAATACCTAATTCACTTCATTGAAGATGAAGCAATCTATACTACTAAGAGTTATTCAAGTCAGTTCATTCAACACCTAGAATCTATCAGCTCAAAGAAATTTAAAACGACAAGCGACAACTCAAATGTTCAAAATTGGTGGTGTAGCGTTAATGAACTGTCAAAGGACAGAATCCTTCACTCAAAAATTACATCAACGAATCTCGCTATTGAACTAGATTTAGAGAAAGAGGCCAAGCTTGTATGTGATGACTTCATACCCGTTGATGGCCACTTATATAAAATGCCAGGGGAGCTCAGTGGGAGAGGACATCTAATTTATCCTAAAGATAGAACTCGAATTGAAAAACTTATAAGAGAAAATCAAACTCTAATAGAAGAGCCTATCAGGGATAGAGTCATTGACTTTAGTACACTGGTGCTTAGTTCGGACAAGTACCTAGTTTATGAAAATATAGTTGATCAGAAATTTCAATATAAAGGCACACGTTTAATTGAGCCTCGCATAGAGCTTGGGGCAAAGTATTTCGATGTAATCGAGAAGACCATTCAACATTACGGCAAGCTTGGTGCTAGCTATCCCTATTCGATTGATTCATATGCTTATAGAAGAGGTGAGTCAGTAGAAGTGGCAGCTATCTGTGAAGTAAACCCCCGTAAAACTATGGGCTACATAGCGTATAGGCTAAAAGAATTTTTTAATTCTGAATATGCCAGCATGTTGATACTGCCAAAGCGAACTCGAAATGTGGAAGGAGCGAAATGGCTTTCCCCGCAAGAGAATAGGTTTCAAATCGTTTATTTAAGTGCGAAAACTTCTGATGAGCTTTTGCATTTAGAAGCGGAAGTATTAAAGCCTTAGCGTTTTAGTTTGGCTTCTTGATCGTAATTGTCGTTTTTCCTTAAAAATTACAAGTGTTTGTAATACTATTAATACATATATCTTTTATAAACAAGAAAGATGGAGTTTTCTTATCTTAGATAAATTAAAAGACCTTGTTGGCAAGTTATCCAAAAAGAAAGGCGACGACGAAATTGATGAGGATCTTGAAGATATTGAGCAGGAACCAACTAGCACAATAAATTCTGATGATGCCACTGGTGATATCTCTATTAGTGAACTATCTGAAGAGGATGTTGAAGAGCTTGATGAACAAGAGCTCTCTGATGGTGAACTAACTAAAGCTGAACAATTCAAAGCAAGGGTGGCTACTCAATTGCCATTTCTTGCAAAGCTCATGAAAAAGAAAGCTCCACAAACGTCAGAGTCTTCTGATGATGAAGATGATGAGACGGGTGAGGAAGCTCCTAAAAAGAAACTTAAAGTCATTCATATTATTATCATTATTGCCCTGGCCTTCATCGTTTTATACGACGAAGTTGTTCCGCCTGAGGAGCCAGCTACACCAACACCTAAAATAACTCCAAAGTATAAGAAGAAAAAAGTTGCTCCAAAAAAAGCCGAACCTGTTAAAAAGGATGTAGTCGAAGAGCCTACTAAACCAATAGAGAGGCCTGTGGAGCCAAAAGAAGATCCTTTTGCTTTTGAACAACCAAAAGAGGATGTTAAACCCTCAGATGATGAGTTCGCCAAACCTAAGGATCAAGTCGTTGTAAAAGACGATGTGGAGAGTGAGTTGGACGCCCTTTTTGATGATGACGATCTAGTTATTGATAAAAAAGAAGTAGAAAAACCATCTGTTGAAGTTGAAAAAGAACCTGATCCTATTGTTAAAAAGGATCCATCTCCTTCAATTGATGAAGATTTTGAAATGCCAAAAACTCAAAATGACGATGATCTTCTAAGCTTCGATGACGACATTATCAATAAGCTTGCCGAACCTGATGGGGGAGAAGAGATTACTACTGCAATCTTAGAGCAGTTGGAAAAAGATGCTAAGAAAAGACGTAATAAATTAATTAACAATAAGAAAGTAGAGCCAACAGACCCTCCAACCTACCTTGCTCCTGGAAGTGGACTTGTTTATAACTGTGTTGATAAACACTGGGCGTGTGTAGATGCTTCTTCATTTAAGCTGTGTGGTGATAACTACGCATGGAGACTTAAGAAAACGAACTCTGTTCAGTGCTATCCTAGTGAGTTTTATGACACTGAGATGGACTGTGCAAGCATGCAACAATACAAGATAGACATGACCGCTGCTACTGAGTTCTGTCAGTAAGTTTTAGGCAGCGTCTTTGTCGTACATCTCATCCATTAACGGAATGTAGAATTTGTCTTCTTTCTTGGCCTGCTCTTTTTTCATCCCTTTAATAAAAGAGACTACAAGGGCTGGGTCAAATTGGGACCCAGAGAACTCTTCAAGTTCTTCAAAGGCCGTCTGATACGGAAGACCTTTACGATATACTCTCGTTGAGGTCATTGCATCAAATGTATCTGCAATTAGAATGATTCTGGAGTAAAGTGGAATTTGCTCACCTTTGAGGCCATCTGGATAGCCGCGTCCGTCATATCTTTCGTGGTGGTGTTTTGCAAAACGGGCCACCTTTTCAAAAACAGAAAAACCTTTCAAAATCTCATAAGACTCTGTTGGGTGTTTCTTCATTATTTTAAATTCTTCATCTGTAAGTCTTGTGGGCTTATTTAAAACGGCGTCTGGAGTTCCAATCTTACCGATATCATGAAATAGGGCAGACAGTTGAAGATCATACATGTCCTTGTCACTCATCCCTAGCTCTTTACCTAGTACCATTGAGAAGTAGGTTACTCTCATGCTGTGGCCATAAGTATATTTGTCCTTAGCATCTAAGGCCTTAAGAATAGTTCGAGCGGCCATCTCGCAAATTTTCTGTTTTTCAGTTTTTAATTCATCAATTCTTTTGGTCATGTTCATGATGGAAACCATCATGTTATTGGCCGACGGAGTTGACTCGGAGGACTTATTGGCCTCTTTTTTATGCTGATCTAAATTTACGACGTTGCTCTTTTTCTTTACCATTACAATACCCATTTCTGATTCGCCTAATAATTTAAAAGCTCCTTTTCTAATCGGTTGTTTTAAATAAAAATAAACAGTAAAATCTTAGTTACAGTGCTCGGGTATCCAAGTTATTGAAAATTAACCCTTTTTTATGGGAAAAATGATCCGTATCAGGAATGAGGATAAATGATAATTATTGATAA
>JAGSHJ010000545.1 GCA_023954595.1 Bacteriovoracaceae bacterium
AAGAATGTCTTTAAGAAAGTAATATAAAAGTGTTCTTGAACTTAGGATTGAGTGAACTTGATCATGGCCTTCAGCACTAAGAGATAGAAATTTGCTATCATCTTCAATTACTAAGTCGCGTTTTTTAAGATTATTTAGGGCAGTAGAAACTGAACCTTTAGTTAATCCCATGTCTTTAGCGATGTCTGTTACTCTGGCGTAACCTTTTGTCTCTTTCAATTTATGAATTGTAAGAAGGTAATGTGCCATCGAGTGAGTCAACTCGTTGTCCGAAGTATGTTGTATTGAGCTTTTCTTTGTAGTCATGAGCAAAGTGTCCTAAATTGGTGATAATTGGTCAAACGATAATTATTTTTTGCACCTTGTTTACAAAACTCCCCCGCCCTATAGAGCTTCAACACATTAAAATCACATAGATAGGCAGCGAGAGAAGTATTTAACCTCCTAGAAATGCATGCACATCATGATAAAATGGTCTTAGAAACTATTTTGGAGAATTGCCCATGCAGGCCCTAATTTTAACTTTCGCCATCTCTCTTAGTCTGTTTGCTCAAGAGTCGGCATTTGATGAAACCCAACCCTTAAGCGCTGAAGACGAACATCAGGCCGACAACTACATTCATCAAGGTGTAGCCGATAAGAAATATTTGGAGATGTGCGAAGGCAACACCGGCTGTACAAGTGAGGATGCATTCACTGGTGGAGCATGGGCCACAGTAGACAAGATGATGCCTATGGTTTCGCAGATGTATGCGATGTTCAGCGGGCTATCAGGTGGAAAAATGACCGCCACGGTAATGGAAAATGATAAACCAGTAAAAGTGGGTGCAAATCAGCAAGAATTTAAGCCTAATAAGGATGGCGACTACTTAGATGCCAAAGGAAATAAAGTTCCTCAAGAGCAACTCGACAAATCGACTGACAAGACAGAAAAGAAGACTGATATCTGTGGATACATTCCGATGGTAACAGAGCCAGCGGCAGCACTCTACCAACAGACTCAAAACGATACTACTCAACAAAACTATCAATCCAGTGAACCTGAGGCAAGACAGAAGGCCTCTATGTATGCTCTTTCAAAAGTACATGATGACAGGTCAAAGGCCGCTAAATATCAATTTTATGGATGGGGGGCCACAGCTGGCTGTTACGCAGCTTACTTGATGAGTCCAACAGGTGTGGCCGATTGGCAAACAAGTGCCAAACTTGGAGCTGCAACGTTTCTAGCATATTTTTATAATAAAAAAGAGAACGCTCATAAAGACAGATCAGCAGCACTAAAGGAGATGGCGGAAAAGCTACCAGGTGCAGGAGACTGTAACCCACATACAGATACAACTTGCTTTTGTGCAGAGGAAACTTCTTATGGAGTAGATCCTACAAATTACATGAAATATTGTGTTGCTGAAGTTCTACAAAGAACAGGAGAAATTCCAGGAGTACCGTGTGTTACTAGCGAAGGAGAGCCTGATCCAAAGTGTGACTGTAAGGCCAAAGGAACTTGTATAAACGCGAAGCTTGTTAGTGGTGCTATGAACTTAGGTTTAAATCCTGCTCAAATGAAAGATCCCTTATCTGGTCTTCAACACCTATCAACAGGCTATGAATCAGGAAACCTTGCCCCGCTTGCAAACAAGAACTTGGCCTA
>JAGSHJ010000011.1 GCA_023954595.1 Bacteriovoracaceae bacterium
ATCTAGGTTATATGGTTTACATGTATTGAATAATCATAAGATAAAAGTTGTTAAGTGCCAAACACCGTCGTGCTATTTGAATTCCCTTGGTCACTTTGCTTTAATAGTCTCTTTGCAGGAGTGAAATTATGAAATTAGGGTATACACTTATCTATGTTGATGATTTAGCAGCAACCATGGAATTTTACTCCGAGGCCTTTGGAATGGAGAAGGGATTTCTTCATGAAAGCAATCAGTATGGAGAAATGCAAACAGGACAGACCAAACTTGGCTTTGTTCAACATGAAACTGCCTCTTCTCACGGCTTTAAATATGAAAAATTAGGTCTTGATCGAACACCTGCCGGGTTTGAAATAGGCCTAATTTCAGAGGATGTTGAAGCAGCATTTAAAAAGGCCTTAGATGCCGGAGCAGAATCAGTATGTTCTCCTGAGAAAAAGCCATGGGGACAAATGGTCAGTTACGTAAAAGATAATAATGGCGTTCTGGTCGAGATATGTTCAAGTATGAGCTGAGTGTAACACTCAGCTCAGTAAAACTGTCTTTATGAGATAAACTTATTAATCTCTAATAGCTCAAAAGCTTTTACAAAAACAACTCCAGAGACAATTCCAAAGCTTACAAGCTTAAGCGAGCTGATCTTTGGAAACTTCCATAACAATAGAATCGTTAAGATAAAGATTAAAATCCCAATTGGGTTTAGAAAGGCCACTTTTCCTAAAGGAAATAGTGCATACGCCATTAATCCTATAGCACCCGCATTTACACAATCAAGTAACAAAGAGAAATTCTTTGAGTTTCTCATTTTAGGAATTAGAGGGTTTAAAAGTAGTACAAATAAAAATGATGGAAGAAAAATACCCACCGATGCTAGAACTGATCCCCAGCCACCTCCTAGAAGGTAGCCTACAAAAGTGGATGTCGACAACACAGGTCCTGGAGTGAACTGACCAATGGCCACAGCATCCGCAATTTGGGCACTAGTGAGCCATGCTCTTTTATGCACGATCTCATCTTGTAAGTAGGCGATAAGGACATAGCCACTTCCAAAGAGAACGGATCCAATTTTCGTGAAAACCCAAAAGATTGAGGGTAATGCCACGCTGGTTACTGTGAACTTATTTTTGAGCTTTAACATCATAAATCCAAGTATCGCACCTATGAATAAAGCATAAACTTCCCCTATACCAGTAAATCCCAAGGCCAATACCGCAGCAGAGATTAAAGCCAACTCGTAACCTGTTATTGCCTTTTTCCATAGCTTTTGAAGTGCCTGGAAAATAAGGATTATAACAACAGGCTTTATACCAATCATATATGCTTCAAAATTTGGAATGTTGTATGCGAGGGTATAGAGGTAGGCCAGAATAAAAGTTAAAGCACATGCAGGTAATATAAAAGAAATACCAGAAATAAAAAGACCTGCAACTCCACCTCTATGGTAGCCACAATGGATTACCATCTCAGTAGAATTAGGTCCTGGGATTAAGGAAGTGGCACCCACTAGATCTAGAAAATGTTTCTCATCCATCCACTTGCGTTTATCCACAACTTCTTTGTGAATCATTGCGATATGCGCAGCAGGACCACCAAAGGCCACAAGGCCTAGATGAAAAAATAACTTCAAAATCTCAACCAACTTTGTCATTCACTACCTCTAGATTGAATTTATTCTAAAATTTCGCCAATGAGCTCTTTGAGCTTTATTTTGGCCTCTTTAAGCTCTTTACTTCCTTGTTTGGTAATAGAGTAATAACGTCTTCTTGTCTTACCTTCTTGAACTTCTTCGGACTTCAAAAGACCATTTTTTTCAAGAGATTTAAAGATTGGATACAAAGATCCAGGACTGATTTGATAGCCATGCTCTTCTAGTTCTTTGATCATCCATGCCCCATATACTTGCTCGATCTCACAGTGATGGAGGATGTGTATCTTTATAAAACTTGAAAAGAAGTCGTTTACTTTCATGATTACTAATTACGATATCGTAATTCGTAAGTCAATGATACTAATGTTAGAATCTTGTTAGGATTTGAACTTTAAAGAGGTGAGAAGGCTAGGTGGAGAGAACTCCACCTAGTAAGGAATTAAATTAGACTTCTTCGAGTGTTTTTCTACGTGCTCTAGCTATTAATGAGTAGAAGCAAGGAATGACGATCAAAGTAAATATAGTTGATAGGAAAACCCCTCCAAGAATCACAAGTGCCATTGGCCTTCTTGTCTCAGAGCCAGCTCCTACCATTACTGCTGCAGGAACTGCTGAAGCAAGGGTAGTGAAAGTTGTCATGATAATAGGTCTGAATCTTGTTTTACAGGCTGCCAATACTGCTTCGTTCACATTCATGCCACCATCACGAAGTTGGTTTGAGAACTCTACAATCAAAATAGAGGTCTTTTTAACAATACCCATTGTAAGCAGGATTCCGATCATTGAGTAAATGTTTAGAGTTTGCCCAGATATCCAAAGCGCTGCAAAAGCTCCCGTAAGACCAAATGGTATCGCCAAGAATACGGTAACTGGATCAGTGAACGAGTTGAACTGACTTGCTAGAATCATGTAAGCAATCACAAGACCCAATAACATAATGAGGACAATATCAATTAGGGATTCGTTCAGATCTTTTGAGAACTTTATACTATATTTCTCTGGTAGAACCTTCTGGGCAATATCCTTAATTAAATTCATTGCTGAACTCTGTGAGGAACCACTTGTTAAATTGGCATCCACTCTTACGCCTCTTGATCTATTTTCTCTATAAATTGTCTGTGGTCCAAATGCATCTTCAATTTTTACAACATCTGCTAGTGAAACAAACTCACCACGATTGTTTTGAAGAAGTAGGGATTTGATTGTTTCTTCTTTTCGATCACTTTCCTCTAGTTGTACGAAAATATCATAGCGTCTTCCGGCCTCTGTATACATGCCTGCACTTACACCACCGATACCTACATTTAACGTTTCTGCGATCGTGTTGATCTCAACGCCTCGCTCTTGAGCTTTGAGCCTGTCTGGTATTACGTGGATCTCAGGTAGTTCAGAGATGTCGTCAGAACGGATACCAACCATCAGACCGGATTTTTCCATTTCTACTCTTAACTGTCTGAATAGCTCTTTCTGTACTTCAAGCTCAGGCCCCTTAATTGTAAATTCAATCGGACTACCTCTTCTTCCACCAATAGCAGAACCGGTTCGGTCTCTGATGATGACTTTTAGGCCTTTAATTTGCTTAACTTGTGCCCTAAGTTGATCAGCTATTTCAAACTGAGAGTTATCTCTTTGATCTAGGTCTTTAAGAATTAGAACACCAAAGCCTCTGTTACCGCTAGATGAACCTCTTCCACCACCAACGGCCACGATAATTCTTCGGATGTCCTTGTGTGCACTTGCTATTTTTTCAAACTCTTTAACTTTCGCATCTGTGTAATCTAAGCTTTTCCCGTCCGGGGCCATAAAGACAACGAACATTGAGCTTCTATCTGCCTCAGGGGCAAATTCTTTATCGATGTATTTAAGTGAAAACATAGATCCTATTGAGAATAGAATCGATACAACCACTATGAGAACTCTGTGTTTTAGGGAGAAAGCAAGTGCTTTCATATAGACGTTTCTTGATTTCTCAACACAAGCATCTACCCAATGGTGGATGAAGATCCCTTTCGATTTCACATTTAAAAACTGGGAACAACGCATCGGTGCAAGTGTTAGTGCTTCAAGAGAAGATAAACTTACTGCGATACATAGAGTTAGGGCAAACTCTTGAAAAAATCTGCCTTCAATTCCTGGCATTAAAGTAATAGGCGCAAAAATTGCGATTAATACTGTGGTCGTCGCAAGAACTGCAAAAGAGATCTCCTTACTACCTTTGAAGGATGCTTGTACCTTGTCATGGCCTTGCTTGGCGTATCTAACAATGTTTTCAAGCATAACAATAGCATCATCAACAACAATACCTATGGCGAGTGTGAGTCCTAAAAATGTAAATGTATTTAGTGTAAATCCCATAAGGTACATAAACGCAAATGTACCAATAATCGCCGTTGGGATAGCGAGTAGGATGTTTATTGTCGCTGAAAGTGAATTTAGGAAAATCCAGCACACAAAAGAAGTTAGTAGGGCAGAGATGAGAAGGTTTTGAATCAGCTCATTAATTGATAGCCTTACAAAGCTTGTTCTATCAAAGTTCAACGTTAGCTTTGTACCCTCTGGTAGAGTCTCAGATATCTCTTTTGCCTTCGCTTTTACGTTATCTGCAACTTCAACTGCATTTACGCCTCTTTGTTTATAGATAGGCATCGAAAGAGATGGAATTCCATTTATTCGAGAGATTCTCGTTCTATTGGCCACGCCTTTATATATGTTTGCTACCTGAGACAGTGTGATTGGAATGTAATTTGCTTTACCACCACGCTTGCTGATAATCATATCTTTGAAGTCTTTAACTGTTTTACCTTCTCCTAAAACTCTAAGACTTTTCTCCATGTCAGGGTCTTCAAACTTTCCTGCAGGAAGCTCAACGTGTTCTCTGTTAAGCGTGTCAATGATGTCTGATAGTGTTAGTTGAAAAGAGCGAAGCTTTTTAGCGTCCACATCAATTCTAATCATTGGATCTCGTGCGCCAAAAGAACCAACTTCTGAAACTCCTTCAACTGTTGTCAGACGATCAAGGACTCCATCTTTAAATAGAATGTTCAGCTCTCTTTCACTTAACGTTTCTGATGTTAGTCCTAGGTATAGGATAGGATCGTCAGCCGCATTGGATTTTGTAACGGTTGCAGTTTCAACTGTATCTGGAAGCTGTCTCTGTGCTCTGCCAAGTAGGGTTTGTATTTCTTGAAGAGCAAAATCAATATCTTTATCAAGTGCGAATTCAAGCTCTATTCTTCCACGTCCTCTTAAAGCTGTGGAAGTCATATCCTTTATCCCTTGCATGGCAACAAGAACTGATTCAACAGGCTCTAGGATATCTTTTTCCACTACTTCAGGAGTAGCACCTTCATAATCATAAGATATTCTTACAGAAGGATAGTCGACATCAGGGTTTTCATTTATACCGAGCTTTTGGAATCCTAAAACCCCAAAAAGGATCAAAGAGACCATTAGCATCCATGCAAAGACCGGGTTTTTAATAGATATTGATGAAATATTCATAGTGTCCTCGTTAGTTCACTTTACAGTTTAGGGTATTTTCCAAGATAAGCATTCGCTTGATAGTACAGGGACTTCAACTCAAGCGATGACTTGATTGCTAGCTTTTGAAGAGTAATCACATCATCTAAAGATCGAATGGCGTCAATCTGGGTGATTAGGCCTTTGTTTAAGTCTTTTATCTGCTCATCATAAGAGCGTGTACTTCTATCAAGTGCTTTTTGAAGAGACCTATATTCGTCTTTTTTAAGATTGAAGTTTTTGACGAAATTTTTCCACTGCCCATCGGCATTCATGCGACTATAGTCGTAACGTGCTTTGTCGATTCGGGCCGCAACTTTCGCACTTTGAACGGAAGATGCTGTTTTCCCGAAATCAAAAAGGTTCATTTTGATGTTGAGACTCACATCCCAGTCATCGCGTCCTGAATAAGTTTTATCTAAATAATAATTTGCACCTAAACTCACCTGAGGTAGATACGCCGATCGTGCGATCTTCGCCTGTGCCTCTGAGGATTCATGCTCATATTTAAGGTTTTTCAATTCTGGGATTTTTTCTAAGCTTACAGTGCTAGGAAGTTTAAGCTTTAAGGGATTGATTTGGTCTTTGATTTCATCAACACTTTCTAGGTTTGAGAAATTTAAAAAATTTGTTCTAGCACTACTAACAGTGCTTTCTGTCGTTGATAAGTCCGCTTTTAGTCTGGCCAGCTGAGATTCAAGTGCAAGCAAGTCTGCCTTTCTGTCTCTTCCGATTTTAGTTCTCTGCCTAACTATCTTCACTCGTTTCTCAAGGTTTTTGAGAAGTCTTTGTACTTTTTCTTTTTCATCTAATGCAGAGGAGTACTGAAAATAATATGCGCTGAACTGAGCAAAGTATGCGGACAATTCTTGATCTGTTAGGGCATGCGCCTTTTTGGGAACAATCTTTTTGAGATCTAATAGGGCAAACTCAGCTCCACCTTGAAATACTTTTTGTTCAACAGAAAGTGCCAGATCTGTATCTACCTGCTCAAGGTTTGAAAACTCTTGGTTTGTGTCATTGCCGTATCTGTTGTTACTTACAAGATCTAGGTCAGGATACATGGTGGAGACTGTCGAATTTAAGTCCGCTAATGTTTTCTCTTCTGTTAGAGAGATTATTTCCACCTTTTTAGACTTCTTCAGGGATTTTAAAAATAAATCCTCAAGAGATGCCATGGCCGGTGTCATGGAAGTTGCTACTAGTAATAGGGTGAAGGTTTTAAATGATGTTTTCATGATCACTGTTCCTTAACTTTTTGTATGAATGATTCTAGACATGAAAGAGAGCGATTAAGCTCATCTAGTTCTTTCTTATTAAGACCTGCCAATTTTGATGAGAACATTTTACTGGCACGTTTTTTTGATTTTTGAAAAGTACTTCTGCCTTTTGCGGTCAACTTAAGTTCAATTGATCTTCTATCCTCTGGAACAGGATGGCGACTTACTAACTCCATAACTACTAGGGAATCGACAAGTTTTGAAACCGCTGGCTGAGATACACAATGCATTTGTGCTATTTCACTGATGTGTTTAAGGCCTCTGTTTAAGTTTGCCAGAACTCTAAATTGAGGAAGGCTGAGTTCCTCGGCTATGGATTCTTCGATATAGCTTCTAAATAGATGCATTGATGGTGGTATGACATCAAAAAACTTTTTAGCAATTTCTTCATTTTGCATATAAATAACCTTGTTATTAGTTAACCTAGTTATGTATCTTACGTGAATCCAAATAAAAGTCTAATCTAAATTTAAGGTTTATTAATAATTTTTGTGGGTGATAAAATAATAAAATCAACATGATTAAATTTATCTATAGAGCGGGTGGGTCGAGGAGTGAGAGACACCAGTGAGAAACGAATTCCACTGGTGCCACTGATTATTATTTTGAATAAACTTCGTATGCTACCAAGAGTATTGTTATAGCTAAAAAGCTAAACATAAATATCCATTCTTTGATATTTTTCATGGTTTCTCCTTATTCTAAGTTAATGTTTATAACTAGTTAGGAGAAATGTGGAGGAGAGCGACTACCCTGGGTGTGAATGTTTATTTGTGCTACGGATGCTTGTAGCGAGTTTATGATGACTCTAGAAGAGCCTAGGTTTTTCGGAGTTTGATGGTAACTAAGTGTTTTACTCTGGGGATAATCATTTCCTTGAGAGTCGTCTACTACAATTCTTTCAGTTGGATTAATTGCATTTACTTGAGCGCTTACATGGCGAAAGTCTTGCCTTAAATTTTCCAATTCAAAAGAGCTGCCCTGTTTAGTAGGCAACAATATGTGAATTAATAAAAGGAGGAGAAACTTGCTCATGATTAATGTTATAGCTTTGGTGGGTAATATGGAATTGTTATTTCTATAAAAATTGAAATTTTGTTTAGAATCATTTAGTTCCAGGGTCTAATGTGTTAACTTATGAGTATGCTTAAAAGTCGCGACTTACAAAATTTAAATCCAAAGAAAATGAACAAGCTCATTCTTGTTCCGCTTTTTTTGTATTTCTTATTTTGTTCTGTAATGCACGACCCTAAAGTCGCAGTAGATGATTCACCAAATAAGCCATTTTTTAATGAGCTTATTCTAAGTGTTAGTGCTACGGCGATCAACGCAATGCAGGCCACAGGTCTTCATAAGAGAAGAGTCCAAGAGCATTTCACAAGTTGGATCAATTCCAATAGTACAGCAACAAATTCATCCCCAGTTCTATTGTATTTCACGCTAATAGCACTGATGGGATTTCACGCCTTTAAATTTCAACTGTTATCGAAGTCCTTATTAATAAGAGCACCCTCCAAGATTTCTTAGATCTAAAAAATTCTAAGTAAATTAACGTTGGCCATGTATTGGCCATAGAGGGATGTATATGAAAATACTAAAAAGAAAGGGCACTTTCGTGTCTGTGGTTTTCCTTCTCTGTGCACTTGTAGGTTTCATAAGCTCACAAATAACAAGCTCAGAAGGAGTTATTAAAGGTCGTTTTGTTAATATTCAATCACCCATGACGCCATTGGGCTCATATGAATTAATATTATTTGTTAAAGGTGATGGGGCCAGACTAAGAATCGCTGACGAGAATGTATATAAAGAATTGCTAAACACCAATGCTGAGAGTATTGAGGGAGTATACTCCCAAAGTCTATTAGGCGAGTTTTTAGGATTATCACCTGAATTGAAATCTTATAAGAACCTCTCTAGAGAAGCTGATAACTTTGATAGTGAAGATCACCTGGCACAATTAAAGCTTGATCAAACAAGTAGCTGTGTATTGTTTGGAAGCCTATACAGCAATAAGGAGCTCTTTAATAAGGTGGTAGCTCATTTAGAGATGAATCAAGCGAGTGCTATGAAAATCATTGAACAATGTAGATTTAAATAGTTGGAGAAAACGTTCTAGACTATAGATGCTCTAGGACTTCTTCTTTTGTATAGAGAATAGGGCAAACTGGTGATTCACTGGCACCTTCAAGAGGGAGGGCGAAAGCACTCATGAAGTAGGTCCCTGCAGGAACTTCATCTAGGTCTAGACACTCCATAATTAAAGCACATTGAAATAAGGTGTTGTGAATAGGCCTTTGCTTTTTTCCGGGCATGAAGTCAGATGACTTCCAGCTTGTGCCATAGAGTTTCAGCCTTTCACCTTTCGTAATATAATCTGCAGCTTCTTGTGAGAGAATTAGGACGTAGTTTGGATCATGAAGTCCCAAACTATTTAATGGAGTCTTTTCTAGGGATATAATAAGCCTCTCTGGTACTTGTTCAGAGCCTGTAACTTCCTTTAGAGCATTCTCTATCTGATCTTTGGAAATCTCCCAGATCATTACACCGTCAATTGATGGATGAGATTTAAACTCATTACCCTTCAATTTTAAGACAACGGTCTTGCCCCAAAAGTGTTGATGGTGATCTTTATTAAAGTAATGTTCAATTGTGCTACCACCGCTTTGTGTGTGAGCAGGTGTTTCAATATGCGGTAGACTGTGTGGCTTTAATGTATAAGATGAATAATTCACTGGAGGAGAGCTTTCTGCCTTGGAGTCGATGTCGTAGATTACATTTTTTTTATAGGGACTTCCTTCAAACCACATACCTTCAAAACTTTCTCTTATAATAGGACTTAAAATATACGGCACGCTTCACCTCGGACTAATTTTAATAGCTAAATAAAATTGTAAGAAAAATGAGTGATACTGGATACTCCTAATTTATATTTAACCTCAAGTGATTGAATTTATTCGAATCTGGTGATTGATCCATTTTTTTTTGAACCATTTCACCTTGGCCAACGTCTATAGGTTACCCTTAGCAATTATGCTAAAAATCTTCTGGAGTTTATTATGAAGAGAATCTTTGCAATTCTAAGTATAGGACTTTTATTTTCCCTAAATGCAATGGCGGATAGAGCGGCACGTAAGCAAGTTGCTATCGATGCGTGTGAATCTAAAGAACTAAGTGCTACTTGCTCTTTTGAAGGTCGAAGAGGCTCAGTAGAAGGAACATGTGTAGAGGATAGGCGCGATGCTAGTGTCCTAATTTGTAAAGATCCCAATAGGCCAAAAAGAGGCGAGAGAGGTCAAAGAGGTCAAAGAGAGCAGTAAATAAGAAAATATATTGAGGCACGATAGGAGAGAGAGGCCTATCGTGCTTTAGTCACAAAAAGACTTCATAAAGAAATCGACAGTTGATTGGCCAACCTTCACAAGGTCTAGGTCATCTTTTTTCTTTAAATTCATAAGAAGTGGCCAATAGATTTGTCCTTTGAGAATTGAATGAAATTGACCTGCCATGTCCTCTGGAGCCACGCTCGCGGTTAGCTTCTTATCCGTTTGAGCAGACCTGATCCAAGCAACAAACATAGAATCAGATTTATTTAAGCGATCCATTTGTTCTTGTGATGGCATGCGATTTTTAAATAGTTCACCAATAACAATCTTTGAAATTTTTAAAAAAGAATCATTAAGCGTGAGCTTTATTTTTGTCTCAACTATGCTCTCGATTTGCTGCTTTATAGATATCTCACTTGAGTATTTAAACTGGTACATGATTTCTACTTGATCCAGCACTTCATCAATAAGGGCATCGTAGAGCTCGGCCTTGGTGGAGTAATATTTATAAAGGGTTCGTTTTGAGACTCCAGCTTGCTCTGCAATATTATGCATTGAGGCCGCATCCACTCCCTTGGACAGAAACTCTTCTGTTGCTGCAATGATGATCTGGTCAATCTTTTCTTGTTTCTTATTCATGTAACCGCTTGTTATTTATATGTTTTAGTAATTTTGTATACACTTGTGTTTACTTTGGTGTTGTATCATTTACTAGTCTCAACTATGGTAAACACATGTGTGTACTTTACGAGAGTTAAAGTAGTAGTTCAAGTGAAATTTGATTTAGTAAAAAACGAAATAGGAATATTGATATGAAAACTATAATTGCATTAATAGCTATTTTATTAGCAGGGAGATTAGTTGTGGGATGTTCAAGCTTTGGTACACGTCCAGATAAAAACTATAAAAAGGCCTACATAAGTTCAGGCAACTTTAATAAAGAAAAAAATATCTTTGAAAATAGAAGACCAAATCTTATCTCTGAGATGAAAAAAAACAATTTGAATTGGGGTCTATTGAAGGAGTGGTTCAGTGGTGGTGTTGATCGTGTACCGGCAAAAGCATTACCTGAAGTAAGACCAGATATTGAAGCATTCGTAAATAACAAAGAAGGCGCAAAGGTTATTTGGTTTGGCCACTCTACGTTTTTACTTAATCTAAATGGTGTCACCGTTTTAGTGGATCCAGTATTTGGAGATGCTGCATCCCCGGTTAGTTGGATGGTTAAGAGATTTCAAAGGCCAGTTCTAGATCTTGATGAGTTGCCTGAGATAGACTTTATTTTAATTTCACATGATCACTACGATCATTTAGATATGCCAACAGTTAAACATTTCAAAGATAAGAAAACTGTTTTCATAACACCACTAGGTGTTGGTTCTCATCTAACAGGTTGGGGAATTGCTAAAGATAGAATTGTTGAAAGAGATTGGTGGGAGTCCATCATTATGGGGGAGACTACATTTGTAGCAACACCTGCTCAGCATTTCTCAGGCCGAAATGGCATCTATGACAATGAAACACTTTGGGCGTCTTGGGTTATCCAGTCAAAGAATCATAATATCTACTTTAGTGGCGACTCTGGCTATGATGTGCATTTTAAAGAAATTGGTGAAAAATATGGGCCATTTGATATGGCATTTATAGAAAGTGGACAATACAATGAGAAGTGGAAAGAAGTACATATGATGCCTGAGGACGCTATTAAGGCCTACGAAGACTTAGGTGCCAAAAAGTTCTTTCCGGTTCACTGGGGAATGTTTGAGCTATCCTTTCATACTTGGTACGAGCCTATAGTGAGGGTTTCTAAACTCTCAGAACAAAATGGTGTTAATCTTGTTTCACCAATTATAGGTGAGGCAGTAAATATTGATGAAGATTATGTCTCAAAGAGCTGGTGGGAACTTGAATAAAGAGAGAAGGCTATGGATATAGAATATTATCACTTTCACTTGTATTACGAGCCTGAAAATATCGATCAGGCCTCAAAGCTTAGAGATCAAATTGGAGAGTGCTTTGATGTAGCACTGGGTAGATTGTGGGATCGGCCTGTTGGACCTCACCCAATAGGATCTTGCCAAATAAGTGTATCTGTTGAGTTGTTTCAAGAGGTTCTAGTCTGGCTTATGGAGAATCGAAGGGGCATTGATGTGTTTATTCATCCTGCAACAGGGGATGACTTAAAAGATCACAGCGAACATGCCATGTGGCTTGGTAGAAGTTATCCGCTAAAGCTAGATATGTTTAGATCACGAAGTTAGTAGCTACCTGGTGTGGAGAGGTTTCTTTTAGAAGTAAGCTCCTCTGAGAAAATCTTCTCGGTAACCTTCCAAAATTTGTCCTGCTTTCGAGCAATAATAAATGTTGGCGCTCTAAAGCTTGCTTGATTCGTTATAACATCACTAGGTGTTTTTATTGTGAGATCAATCTCAGGTCTTTTTAAGTGTGAACGAAGAAAATCAATATTAAACTTCTTTAGATCTGATGCTGAATTTAAAAAATGAAACTCACTAACGTATTCAGCGTCACAATCATAGTATCTTATTTCCAAAAATGCTTTTGAATTTTTATCTGTTCTTTCCAGGTATTCAACCGTATCAGGGCGAAGTACGTGGGCTTTTTTAGAAAGTCTTGCTTGTTTGAGCTTTGAGTCTGCGTCAACTAATGTGGCCTTGCAACTTGTACACTCGCGAGCACTTACATCATTCTCTTTTCCACAACTATGACATAGTTTAAATCTGAACCTAAAGCCACATGGCATGGGCTCCATAGTATCTAAGTCGAGGGCCGCACCTTTACACTTTCTGCCGTAATGCTCCACTATTTCGCCTTCGAGGTTTAGCTTGCCCCAAAAGTTATTGTCATGGCCACACTTTGGACATGGAATAAGTACCTGAACACTTTCTTTGTTTGGTTTTTTATCTGCAACTTCTGGGGAGTAGATATTATGTCCCATGCCCGTGTAGTCTAGGACAAAGCAGTCTTTTTTCCCCGGATCAAGTCTAAGTCCACGTCCAACGATTTGTTGGTAGAGACTTACAGACTCTGTAGGCCTAAGAATTGCCACAACATCAACATGAGGTGCATCAAAGCCTGTGGTTAATACAGATACATTAACAAGGTATTTGAACTTTCGTTGTTTAAATTCTTCAATAATCCTATCTCTACTAGCAATGTCCGTGTCTCCTAGAACTAAGCGGGCCTGCCCTTCAGGTAAATAGTCCAGAATTTCTTTAGCGTGTTTGACTGTGGCACTAAAGATCATGACACCCTGTCTTTCATATCGTTCTGTGATGTCTATGATGTTGTTTATAATGAGGGGGGTGAGTCTTTTTTGATTTTTTAATAACTCTTCAACCTCTGCAACCGTATACATTCTATCTTTTTCAGTAAGCTCAGAAAAATCATAGGATGTTACGGGGATATCAACTTTCACAGGAGTCGTGAGGTATTTGTTTTTAATCATATAACTCAAAGGCAGCTCGTAGACACACTGCTTGAAGAATCGCTCTTTCTCGCTTCTGAGTTCTCCCTCATGAGAGTATTCATAAATCCAACCAAGACCTAATCTGTACGGAGTTGCAGTAAGGCCTAGAACACACAAGTCTGGGTTTTGTTCTCTAAGACTGGATATTACTGTTTGATATTGGCTTTCTCCTTCCTCAGCAACCCTGTGACACTCATCAATGACTAGGAGAGTGAAGTCTTTGAAGAATTCCTTTGGGGCACGTGCAACAGATTGTACACTTCCAAAAATAGCTTTTTGATTACTTTCTTTTCTACCAAGCCCTGCGGAATAAATTCCGGCCTCAAGCTCGTAGGAGATATATTTTGAATGATTCTGTTCAACGAGCTCTTTTACGTGGGCAAGTACTAAAACCCTGCCTTTAGCAATCTTTGCAAGTTGGGCTATAACGAGACTTTTTCCGGCCCCCGTAGGTAGAGTTATTACGGCCGGATCTCTTTTTTTTCTAAAATAGTTCAGAGCACTGTCTACTGCTTCTTGTTGGTAAGGTCTTAATTTGTACATGGAACAAATATTACCTGTTTTAATTTGATTAGTAACTAATGAGTATTAAGTATCTGATTATTCGAATGGAGGCAGTCCGAATAAGTGTGAATAAATTATATTTTTAGGCCTAGAAACAACTCCTAGATATCCATAATCACTTAATTCTGCTAGTTTCCATGACTATGAATAAGAAACCAGAACTACTATTACCTGTTGGAAATATGGAAATGTGTCTTGCGGCCATTCACAATGGAGCAGATGCGATTTATATGGGCGTCAGCGGCTTTAATGCTCGTGGAAGAAGCGAGCTAATTGGGCCTAAAGAAGCTAAAGAGATTATCGACCTATGCCACCTCTATGGGGTGCGGGTTAATCTAGCGTTTAATGTTGTCATTTTTGAAAACGAGCTTGAGTCTGCGCTAGAGAAGCTCATGCAATATATACCACTTAATCCTGATGCATTTATTGTTCAAGACTTAGGACTTGCGCGACTTGTAAGAACACTTGCTCCTGAGCAGCCTGTTCACGCATCCACTCAGATGACGATCACAAGTTATGAGGGAATTCAGTTATTGGATGATCTTGGTATTAAACGTTTTGTACTAGGGCGGGAAAACTCTCTGCCAGAGATTAAAAAGATTCGTGAAAATACTGATAAAGAACTTGAAGTTTTTGTCCATGGCGCACTTTGTGTGGCCTACTCTGGTCAGTGCTTTACCTCTGAAAGTATTGGAGGCAGATCCGCCAATAGGGGGCAGTGTGCTCAATCTTGTAGACTAAGTTACGAGATGTATGTGGACGGCGAAAGAAAAGACCTAGGAGACAAGAAGTACCTTGTTTCTCCACAGGATCTCTGTGGAATCGAAGAAGCACAAGAGCTTGCTGATATTGGTGTAGACTCTCTTAAAATTGAGGGAAGATTAAAAGCTGCGGAGTATGTTGCTGCAACTGCTAGAAGTTATTCAATGAAACTTCAAGGCAAAGAGGTTGATGCAAATGAACTCGCCCTTACGTACTCAAGAGGTTTTTACTCTGGGTGGCTTCATGGTGTGGAACATCAAAAACTTGTACCTGCTGATTACTCTTCTCATAGAGGAGTGGATCTTGGGGAAGTTGTAAAAGTTGCTGGTGAAAAAATCACAATTAGCACTGAAAGAAAGCTAGTGGCCGGACAAGGTCTTTTGTTTATCGGAGACGGTGAATCCGCTGGTGGAAGGATTTTTAAGGTTCTCAATCAAAATAAAGAGCTTGTTGAAGTGGCAATGGTTAGAAGTTCAGAGCTTAGAAAAATTAAAAAAGGCATGAAGGCAAGTCTCAATAGTGATCCGAAGGTTGAGGAAAAACTATCTAAAACTTTCCAAGACCAGAATCAATTTAAAAGAATTCCTATTGCTGTTTGTGCAAAGCTTGTTGGTGAGCACATAGAACTTGTTGTGGAAGATGGCGACAACAAGGTTGGTATTATCAGTAAAGGCCTTGTGAGTGAGCCAATTAAACGTGAGACCACTAAAGAGAATCTTTATGAAGAACTCTCTCGTCTTGGTAGAAGTCCATTCACTTTAGAAAAATTTGAATTCCAGTCGGATCGTCCAATATATTTCTCTCAAAAAGATATGAAGTCCCTGAGACGTGACATGGTTGAGGCCATGAGCAATGCCCGAGTGGATAAAGGGGAGCGAGCACTTCTAGTAGAAGATGCGAAAGAGCTTTTATATTCCTCAACTAAAAGTGATTCAGACTCAAATAATAATAGACTCGTCGTTCTTGTAAGATCAATAGGCCAGCTAGAGGCACTAAAAAGTGTTGATACAACAAAGCTTCAATCAGTTGTTCTAGATTATGAATTTGGAAAAGATTATAAAGAGTCTCTAGAAATTTTAAGATCTCTTGGAATCAAGGCAGGGCTTGCTACAACGAGAATTCATAAGCCTAGAGAGTATTACAATTTAAATACTCTTGTTCGCCATAAACCAGACTTTATACTTGTTCGAAACTTAGGTGCCCTTGCATACCTACAGGATAAGGGAATTGAGCTTAAAGCGGACTTCTCACTCAATGTTACCAATCATTTGAGCTTTAACTATCTTCTTACTAAAAATGTAAGCTCAATCGCTGCTAGCTATGATTTAAACCAAACACAACTAAAAGAGCTTATGGGAAGAGTGGACAACTTAAAACTTGAAGTTGTCATGCATCAATATATGCCTGAGTTTCATATGGAGCATTGTGTTTTTGCGGCATTCTTAAGTAAAGGATCAAGCTTTAAAGACTGTGGGAAACCATGTGAAAAGCATAAAGTTGAACTTAAAGATGTCTATGGGCAATACCACTATTTAACGGCCGATCAAGAGTGTCGAAACACCTTCTTTAGAGCAACACCTCAATCTGCTGGCTTTATGCTTAAAGAGTTGAGTGATAGTGGAGTTGGATCCCTTCGACTTGAAGCACTCTACGAGACTCCAGAACAGTTATCAAATAAAATCAATCTATACTTTGATCTACTTTATGGTGCAAAAGACTACAACACCGTAAAGAAGAAGCTTGGTGCCAGTGAGAAGTATGGCGTCTTTGAAGGCCAGCTATAAATTAAACTAGTTTTACTATTGTTAGATAAATAATGATTTGTGTGCAAAGTATTTGCACTCAAATCGTTTATAAGTTAATGTGTGCTTGAATATTGATTTGCATGCAAAGTTAATTTGTGTGTGTTTTACATTAGCGGAGTAGACAATGGGTCAAAACAATCAAGTTAACCGAAAAATAACCTTAGCTTCCAGACCAGTTGGAGCACCTGAAGATTCAAACTTTAAACTCGTAGAAGAATCCATACCTGAGCCAAAAGACGGACAGCTTCTCCTAAGAACCATTTATCTATCTCTTGATCCATACATGAGAGGCAGAATGAACGATGCCGAATCATATGCTGAGCCAGTGAAAATTGGGGATGTCATGGTTGGTGGTAGTGTTTGTCGTGTTGAGAAATCTCTCAATGCTGACTATCAAGAAGGTGATCTCGTAGTGGCATTTGGTGGATGGCAAGATTATAGTCTCTCTGATGGAGTTGGGCTTATTAAGCTTGATAAGAATATGAAATACCCATCCTATGCTCTTGGAGTTTTAGGGATGCCAGGCCTTACTGCATATATGGGACTTCTAGATATAGGTAATCCAAAAGAGGGGGAGACTGTTGTTGTTGCAGCTGCAACTGGTGCTGTTGGAAGCCTTGTTGCTCAAATTGCAAAGATTAAAGGGGCCAAGGTTGTAGGTATTGCTGGTGGAGCTGAAAAGTGTAAATACGCAGTTGAAACTCTTGGAGTAGACGCCTGTATCGATCATAGAAGTGAGAACTTCGCGCAAGAACTAGCACAAGCATGCTCTGAGGGCATAGACGTATATTACGAAAACGTTGGTGGTAAGGTCTTTGATGCAGTTATGCCTCTACTGAATGCAAGTGCAAGAATTCCACTTTGTGGGCTTATTTCTCAGTATAATGCAAAAGAACTTCCTAGTGGACCTGATCGTCTATCATCTTTAATGGGCCTTATTCTCACGAAGAGAATTAAAATGCAGGGCTTTATCGTCTTTGATGACTACGGACATCGTTATGGAGAGTTTTCAAATCAAATGGGTCAATGGGTGTCTGAAGGCAAAATCAAATATAAAGAAGACGTGGTTGATGGGCTTGAAAATGCTGTAGACGCATTTAAAGGACTCTTAGTTGGTCAAAACTTTGGAAAACTTGTCGTGCGAGTTAGCGAAGAGTAATTATAAGTTCCCGCAGCTTGCGGGAACCCTACTTCTTCATTCGTTTTTTTAGAAGAATTGGAACAAACTTTATAAAGAATAAGATAAAGCTTAAAGTCCAAAAGCCCATTGAGTGGTGAAGACTAGGGTAGTAAAGCTCTGGCCAAATTGGGGCAATTATCACTCTTAAAATGGCACCTATGATAATGCATATAAATGACAGCATGATAGTAGGAGTCATCTTTATCTCTCTGCCTGTGTGACCTAAGGACGCTCTAGTCATTATGTTTATTGCAATGATAGAAACTCCACCTGCTGCAAGTAGGTGAAGAGAGGCCCTGCCGCTATCCCAATGAGGGAGTAATATACCAAGACCTAAAGTAATAAGAGATAAAGAGTAGATGAAGTATCCAATATGCAGAAAGCCAATCATAGGGTGTTTCAATGATTTTACTGGTGCGAAATAACTAAGCCTAGCTATACTCAATCCGCCAGCCAGAAGAAACAGCATACAATTGAGCCAGTCCTGTCCATGAGGCACCAACCATACTATTGTTGCAATCATAGAAATTGAAAAAAATCTCTCAAGACTCCTAGGTGGCGTCAGTTCCGATTCTATCTTAAGTAATTTCTTAGTAAAGTTTGGTATGACTCTACCTGCAATGATTCCAACTAGGACAATCACAACCCAAAGGGCACTGTTAATCGAGAACTCTTTTAAGTCGGTGTTTCTGTAAATAGCAGATGCTATGAATGTGAGTTTACTCACAAACAGCAAAATTATTAAAAACATAAATATTCGCACCTGCTTGTAGCCTTTCAGAAGGTGGGAGCACAAGTAGATGAAACACAGAGGAAATGTGCTAGCAGCTATAAAGTACAATACATTTGGCATTGGAAAAAATAGAAGAACTTGATCAACAAACCAAAGCATGAAAAGTGTAAGTATAGGCCGTCCGCTGACAGCACCTTTGCCTGTCCAGGCCCCACCTGCAGTTAAAAGAAAACCTGCAATGAGTGTCATTAAAAAACCATAAAGCATTTCATAAGCATGCCACTGGAAAATGTTAAAAAATGGATGCTTAAATGTGTATTGGTTTATGAGAACTGTTACAAGGTATGCAGGTCCAAATACTGCAGATAAACAAGCTAGCGGAAAAAGGGCTCTTATTGAATTTTCAAAAAAAGGTGCGTTGTAAATTTTCAAGGTATTCCTCTAAAAGAGATTTAAGAATCTTATATCTGCATCAATGCGTCAAAGAGATGATAAGCATCAGTTTATTTTATGAATAAAAAAAGAAAATCTTAATATTCTTTACGTAATAAGTCACATGTTGAGTTTGTGTTCGTTTAGTCAAAAATTTTAACAAAAATTACTCTTTTGCGTTTAACATAGTTCTTATGAATTTTTTAAAGAACGTAGTCAAAGAACAAGTCTTCTATACTTTCCTGGTTCCTCTTATCATTTGTGGTGTCTTATTAGTGCTCAGTATGATCCAGTTTAATAAAACAAGTGAGATTGAGCAGCAGTGGTCAAATTACATTGAGTCTATTGATAGAAAGGAAGTTTCTATCTCCGAGTTAAAAAGCACCATCGGTTATGGTGGTCTCATTCATAGTTTTAAAAATTACATCCTTAGAGAGAATAGGAGTCAGTATCTCTCCTTTGGAAAACATTATGCGAAAGTAAAAACTATTCTCACGGATCTATACAGCTCAGGGATTTCAGAAAAAGAAAGGCTTCATCTAGAGTCGATTGAGCGTACCTTTGATGAATATAATGCCAAGATAAAGCTCGCTAAATCCAAAATCAATACTCAGATGAACGCTGAAGAAGTGGATCAACTTGTAAAAGTCGATGATACCAATGCTCTAAATTCATTTAAGTGGCTTGAGGATAATCAAAAGAGTCTTAAAGCAATTGCTACTTCTCAGATGCTAGAGCTTGTTGAGCGTTCTAAATACTTAGTTATTTTCAGCTTCATACTCGGTATTTTCTTTATCAGCTCAATATCAGTTTATGCCAGTAGAAAACTTCTACACCACAAAGCTAAGGCCGAAAATTTGGCCAATTTAAAATCCTCCTTCTTGGCAAATATGAGTCATGAGATTAGAACCCCGTTAAATGGGATCATAGGCTTTTCCAATGTTTTAATAGATCAGGATTTACCAAAAGATTCGGAGGAGTATGTAAGGCTCATTCAAAGTAGTAGTGATATCTTATTAACTGTTATTAACGATATCCTTGATTTTTCTAAAATAGAGGCCGGAAAACTTCACCTTGAAAAGCTCTCATTCAATGTTGAAGATGTGGTTAAGAACACTATTGCTCTTTTCTCACCATTGGTTCGCTTTAAAAGTATCTCAATTAGCTATGATATTGACCCTTCTATTCCTATAGCATTGATTAGTGACCCATCGAGAATAAAGCAGATCCTATCAAATTTAATTAGTAACTCCGTGAAGTTTACTAAAAATGGCCACATTGATGTCACTGTTAAAAATGCAGGTAACGGACGTGTGGTCTTCACTGTTAAAGATACGGGTGTTGGAATGAGTGAAGAAGCACAGAAGAGGATCTTCAATGCATTTGAGCAAGAAGATCTGTCTACTTCTAGACTTCATGGCGGAACAGGACTTGGGCTTGCGATTTCTAAAAATTTAGTCAATATGTTGGGCGGAAGCATCTGGGTTGAAAGTAAAAAAGACGAAGGCTCATCTTTCTCTTTTACGATTCCACTTGCAGAGGGTCGCATACAAACTGAAGTTAGGAATTCAGATTTTAATATAACAAACACCAATAGCGAGCTTCAAATCCTGGTTGCGGAAGATAATTTGATCAATCAG
>JAGSHJ010000525.1 GCA_023954595.1 Bacteriovoracaceae bacterium
AAAGGCAAGCAATATTGTGGCGAAAACAAGAATAGCACCTACCAGATTCAAGTGAGTTGTTCATACTCATCTTTAGAATAACCCATAGAAACAGGTTTATTATTCTTTTCAAGTAATGGTCTTTTGATTAAAGATGATTTCTCAATAATCATTTCGATTTTTTTACTGGCCGACAAAGATTCAAAATCTTCCTTAACTTCTCTGTAAGTTCTTCCTCTTTTATTAACTGGAAGCTCTCCTAACTTTTCAGTCCATCGAGAAATCAAAGCTTTTGTAGGGGGTACTTTTTTAAAATCATGGAACTCAAATTCAACCTCTAAAGCTTCTAGATGCTTTCTAGCTTTTTTCACTGTGTCGCAGTTAGATATTCCATAGATTTGATACATTTGCTCTCCCTTGTATAAAAGGGAAATATAGTGAAATTATGCTTTTATGACAACCTGATCATTAGTTGATTTGCTTCGTCTTTTCAATGCTTTCCATAGCATAAAAGGAAGAGAGCCGTTCTCTTGGCTTGTTTTGAAGGCCGCCATAATAATCATATCCGCCTTAAAGGTGTTAAGTAGTCTAACCGGATTCTCAACTCCCTGCTTTGTTTCACATAAAGAAGGCTCAGATACCACGTGATTAGTTCTACAAACTGAAGGTCTATCTTCATAGACTTCACAGTTCCCTTCATCACTTAAAAAAGGACAAGCTCTTTGTTCATAGGAAGACATATAAAAAAGAGAAGATTCATTCCCAGCTTCAGCTAAATGCCTAAGTCTATGGAGGTCAACTTTGCTACCATCAATGACTTTAGTTGCGAGGAGTTCTGCTTCGTCTTTCGTTACACTCACTTGAGTATGGCAACAGGCTGAGCAAGATTTTTTGCAAGATACATTCTCTTTAACAACAGGGTCATCAAAGAGTTTTTTAACTTCTAGATCAATTAACTTGTGTGTAAGTTCTGCACGAAGGATACTAGAACTAAGAAGCCTAAGCTTTTTCTTAGTTTGCTTAAATAACTTTTTAAACGATTTCTCGTCTTTAAGCTTTTCATATGTTTTATATGCGATGGCTGGAAAAAAAATCATTACCTCCAAAACAATATCCTATTAAAATTATACGAAATTAAATTATCTTTACTGGGCAACAGGAAATTTTTGCCAATTAGCCTAGTCTGAGCTACACCTAACCAATCGAAAAAACATAGGAAATAACAATTGAGCTTGCTTTGCACCTTGAAAAATTTGCACTTATCGTACGGGACAAAAGTCCTCTTTAACGATGCGAATATCAATATTCATGCAGGAGATAGAATTGGACTCCTAGGCCTTAACGGACGTGGAAAGAGTTCACTTTTTAAAATTCTAACTGATGAAGTTAGTCCCGATATCAGCACCCCTCCCTTTATGTTTGATAAAGCGAAAGGGATAAATGACCCTGCAAAAGCATTTACTGTATTTCAAATTCCTCAAGACTTCAAAGTCGTCAAAGGAAGGAAGATCAAAGAGTACTACCTAGAGTATTATCCTGAGCTAAAAAAATGGCATAAAAGGCTTTCTGAGCTAGAAACATTGGTTACTGAAGATGAGAAATACCTTCACGAACAAAAAGACCTTTTTGATAAATGGGATCACGCTGATGCTTGGAAAATGGTTGCTACCTTTGAGAACTATTTAAAGTTCTTCAATGTTCCCGATATTGATGGAGAAGTATTGAACCTAAGCGGTGGTGAGCAAAAAAAGATCCTCTTAAGTTTAGGTCTGGCTTCGACAGCAAACCTTGTACTCTGGGACGAGCCTACAAACCATTTAGATATTGAAACGATTGAAAGGTTTGAAGATGAACTCCGCCAAACCAATAGAGCTTATATTTTAAT
>JAGSHJ010000176.1 GCA_023954595.1 Bacteriovoracaceae bacterium
CGCTATCAGAGTACCTACTCCAGATGTGTCGTTGGTTGACCTAACTGTAAAATTATCTAAGAAAGCTTCAAAAGAAGAAGTTAACAATGCATTGAAAGAAGCTGCAGAAGGCTCGCTAAAAGGTGTTCTTGGATATGAAACAGAGCCTCTTGTCTCAGTTGATTATATGGGCAATCCATTGTCTTCAATCGTTGACGCTGATATGACAAGCGTTATGGAAGACACTGTTAAGGTTATCTCTTGGTATGACAACGAAGTTGGATTTTCTAACAGAGTTATTGACCTAGCAAATCACGTGGCTTCAAAATTATAGGATTATAAAATGGCTTTAAAGTTTATCGATCAGGCAGAATTCAAAGGTAAAAGAGTTTTGGCCCGTTTTGACTTCAATGTTCCTTTGGACAAAGAAGATCGTAGTAAAATCTCTGATACAAGTAGAATTGACCTAGCTATTCCAACAATAAAGCATTTTATTGAGAATGGAGCTTCCAAGATCACTCTTATGAGTCACCTTGGGAGGCCTAAGGGAAAAAAGGATGAGAAATACAGCCTTGAGCCAGTGGCGACATACCTTGCCGAGCAATTAGGTACTGACGTTGTTTTAGCCGACGCTCCTGTTGATGCTGGGGTTAAAGAGCTATTAACGTTAAATGAAACTAAAATCGTTCTTCTTGAGAACTTACGCTTTGATCCAGGTGAAGAATCTGATGAGGAAGAGTTTGCTTTTAAACTCTCCCAATACGGCGACATTTACGTAAATGACGCATTTGGTGCTGCTCACAGAAAACATGCTTCAGTATATGGAATCAACAAGTTCTATAAGAACAACGCATACGGCGGTCTTTTGATTAAGAAAGAGTTGGAAGCACTTAACAAAGTGCTAGAGACTCCTGCCCGACCATTTGTTGCAATCATTGGTGGCGCTAAAGTTAGTGATAAAATTAAAACAATTGAAAAACTTTTAATTTCTGTAAACCACCTGATTATTGGTGGGGCTATGGCCTATCCATTCCTTAAGGCCAAAGGCCATGGTGTTGGTAAGTCACTTTGCTCTGATGAAGATGTTAAACTTGCGGCCAGCATTCTTAAAGCTGACAAGGGAAATAAAGTTGTTCTACCTGAAGACCATGTTGTAGCTCAGGACATCAATGGCGAATCTAAAGTCATCAATAGCAGAGGCATTGATGATGATTGGATGGCACTTGATATTGGACCTTCAACTATAAATAGGTACGAAAACGTTTTAAAGGATGCCAAAACAGTTCTTTGGAACGGGCCTATGGGTCTTTTTGAAAATCCTAAATACGCTAAAGGTACTATGGCATTGGCCAAGGCACTTTCAACTTCAAATGCATTCACTCTTGTAGGTGGTGGTGATTCTGTTTCAGCGGTTCAAAAGTCTGGGCATGCTGATAAATTCTCCCACATCTCAACTGGTGGTGGTGCTTCTTTAGAGTATATTGAAAAAGGTCAGCTTCCAGGAATACAGGCACTAAAATACGGAGTCTAAGATGGCAAAGTCTTATATTGTAGGAAATTGGAAAATGAATCAAAATCGCCATGAGCTCAATGAGTTCTTTGGCGAACTTGAAAAAGAAGCTTTAGAGGGAGGCAATTTTTGGATTGCTCCCCAGTTCATACACATTCAAAGCTGTATTGAAAAAACCAACAAGGTTCCTCTAAAGATTGGTGCTCAAAACTGTTCAAACAATGACAGCGGAGCCTTTACTGGAGAAGTTAGTCCAAAATCGCTAAAAGATTTAGAGACAAGCTTTGTAATTCTTGGTCACTCAGAGAGAAGATCAATTTTTGCAGAGAGTGATGAGCTTATAAACAGCAAGGTTCAAAAAGTGCTGGAGCACAAATTGACTCCAATCCTTTGTATTGGGGAGACTCTAGAGCAGCGCGAAGCAAATCAAACTATGGATGTGGTTCTTGGCCAACTGAGTTCAGGACTTAAGGGCATTGAACTTGACTCTGAAGACAGTATTATAGTTGCTTATGAGCCTGTTTGGGCCATTGGAACTGGTAAAACAGCTTCCCCAGAGCAAGCAGAAGAAGTACACTCTCATATTAGACAAAAGCTTAAAGAACTCTACCCTGAATTAGGTGAACAGATTTCCATTTTGTACGGAGGGAGTGTTAAGCCTAGTAATATTAAGGACTTACTAGAAAAACCTAATATAAATGGTGGACTTGTAGGTGGCGCAAGCTTGAAGGCCCAGGACTTTATAGCTCTTTGCAAGGCGACTATTTAGGGGTTTGCAAACAAGCTCAATTTTGATAAAAATTTCAGTCTAAATAAATAAGGATTTAAAATATGATCACAGGTCTAGTCATTCTTCACATTGTTATCTGTATTCTTTTAACAGTTGTGGTTTTACTTCAGTTTGGAAAAGGTGCCGAAGCTGGTGCTATGATGGGTCAGGGAGCTTCTCAAGCTGTCTTTACATCTGCATCTAAAGGGAACTTTTTCACAAAAATGACAACTTTCTTGGCCATTGCATTTATGGTTAACTCGATCGCTCTTACGACTATTACGTCTAAGACTGCTGGTGAGTCCATTTTTGACGATGAAGCTCCAGTTGCAGCTCCACTAAATCCAGATGCTATGGCACCTGAAGCAGTTGCTCCTCAAGAAGAAGCTCCAGCAGCAAACGAGCAGTAAAAAGTAATTTAGTTTTAAAAAGATAGGGCCTGCTTTTTAGCAGGCCTTTTTATTTTGTACTCTTATTAAAGACAAAATCTCTCTGTGCGACTTTAAAGTTCTTAGAAATCTCATCTAAAATTGCTTCTGCGTGCTCTCTCCCCTTGGTTTCAAGCACTGCCTCAACAATGGACTCTTGAAGCTCTAGGTATGGTGCATTTCTCTCGTGGGTGACTTGTAGAATGTTGCCACCCATCTCTTTTACTATTTTAGTAAATTTAAATAATGCACCTGGCCTGTCATCCAGTAATAGATCGACTTTAATACGCCTGTGAGACTGCAACAGTCCTCTTTCGATGATTCGATCTACAAGGTTGATATCAATATTTCCGCCACAAATAGTCAGGACAATATTTTTATTTTTAAATCGTCTAGGACTTCTTTGATAAAGCTCGTCAAAGGCTGCAAGGCCGATTGCACCAGCACCTTCTGCGATGATTCTAGCTTGCTCCATAAGATCTAGAAGTGCTAACGCGGTCTGATCGTCAGGAATATGAATCGCTTCATCTATAAGCTCATCGAGAAGCTCATACATTTCTGGATTAGGCTCTTTCACTTTAATCCCATCAGCAAATGTCATCCCCTTCTCCCCAGGTACGAGTTTGCCCTGTTGAAGGGATCTGGCCATAGAGCTTGCTCCACTTGCCTGGGTGCCGATAATTTTAACTTCTGGGTAGAAGTGTCGGACAACCTGGCCCATTCCGGCCATTAGTCCACCGCCACCAATAGCACCAAATAGGTAGTCTATTTTGTCTATTTGCTCTTTTAATTCAAACCCTATAGTTCCCTGGCCTGCGATAACTAACGGGTCATGAAATGGGTGAACCAATACTTTGTCATTTTCTTTTAAATAGCTTTTTAGAAACTCAAAACTCTCGTCAACATTGTCGCCTTCAAGGATAACTTTCGCTCCCATGGCCTCAGTGTTTAGGATTTTAATAATTGGAGATGGCTTAGGCATAATGATTGTTGCCTCTACTCCAAGCTTTTGTGCTGCCCAAGCAACGCCTTGTGCGTGGTTGCCGGCACTAACAGCTATAACACCTTTTTTCTTTTCATCCTCAGTAAGATTATAAATCTTATTGGCCGCGCCTCGACACTTGAAAGAGCCCACTGGTTGCATATTCTCAAGCTTTAAAAAGACATTTGCCTGATACTTTTTTGATAACCAATCATTTTTAATCAACGGAGTTGGGGCCAATAAAGAAGATATTAATTCATAGGCCTTTTCGAATTCGGACATTTCAATTTTCATTTTTTACTCTTCACCTTATTTTTAGCTTTCTCTGCTTTTTCTTCTTCTTGTGCAATCACTCTTATCTTGCCGAAGTCTTCATTTTCAAACATCTTCTCAACTTCCTCTATAGGAAGCTCCTCATATGGAATTGAGGGGTCAAAGTGATCGGCCATCTTTAACTCTTTTGGGCTTTTTACCTTAGAGTGTTTAACATGGGCCGCAAATACTTTAAATACCGTTGGATCCAGTTTTTTACCACTGGTTTTGCCCATGATTTCAAGGGCCTGACCTACAGACAACACTTTGTTGTAGCTTCTCTTAGTAGTAACAGCGTCAAAGAAGTCTGCAATCGCACAAACCCTCGCAAGAAGGTGAATGTCATGTTCTTTGACTTTATTAGGGTAGCCTGTCCCATCCCAGTTCTCATGATGTTCATGGATAACTCGACCAATGGTCTTTACATCAATCCCATCTTCAATTCCCCCGGCTCCACTTAAAAGTAAGTCGATACCAAAGTCTGGATGCTTTTTTATTTCTTCATATTCTCTATCTGAAAGACCACTTGGGTTGTTTAGAATATGGGTTGGAATCTTTATCTTTCCAAGATCATGTAGAAGTCCACCAAGACCTGCATGCATTAATTCAGCTCTAGATGCATCCTTTTTCAAGGCCCTAACAATGGTTATGCAGTACATAGCTACATTGATTGAGTGATCATAGGTATAGAAGTCATGTCCACTTAGATTTCCGATCAGCCCTCTTAGAGAGTCAATATTGTAATCATCAAGGACATCTATCATTGACTCCACAGCGTCTCTACAGCCGTGAATTGTTTCAGAGAGAAGCTCAGTACTAAATTCTTTATCTTCGTCAAAGACCTTATGCAGATATTCAATGGCAGTCTCTTTTATAAAGTCCACCGCCTCTTCATCAGCAACCTCTTGGCTGTTAACCAAGCTATTCATATAGGCCTTACGTTGATCTTCAGGAACATACAATTGATGATATTTCTTACGAAGCTCTTCCAAGTCAAAGGCCTCTAGAATTTCACCACTAGGAAAAAGGCGAATGAACTTCTGCTTATCTTGAATAGATGAAGAGTTCACATATAAGTCATAACTTAAAGGTGCGTTCTTTAAGATTAGATCGTAACTTATGGAGAAAAAGCTTCGTGTGCTCACCATGAACTCCTGCCTGAACTAGTATGAATTAAGCTAATTTATCACATCTTAATCGGCTTTTTTCACAAGAATATTAACCCTTTACCTCAATCCAAATAGTTAGCGAGCCTTAATATACTAAATACCCTACAGAGCTTGTGACAAAGCTTTTCCAAGTTTTTAACATCATTGAGAAAGGCCATTTATTCTCCACTTCATTGTAAAAAAATATTTACATGTTTTTACCCAATTTCTAGGATCGCATCACTGAAGTTTCTCTTAAGTTCTCAAGGAGGGGAAAATGAAAATTTCAAGATATCTAGTATTATCGGCCCTACTGCTTGTAACTGCTTGTAATGGCAGCAGTGGCGGTGGCTCTGATGATCCAGTAGACACTCAAGACCCTAAAACAACCAACTCCACGGATGGACAAAACACAACAGGACAAAATGATGGACCAGATCTATCAGATGCGGACCCTAGCTGTGTGGAAAGGCTTGGTTTGGATAAAGTATCCCAAGAAGACAAGGAAGTTATTATTGGCACCAACACATGGGTTTCATCAAACACGATTACAGACACAATGAAAAAGGCAAACGCTCAAGCAACTGTGTATGTAAGAATGACTAGCAGTCGCTGTACAGGATTTTTGATTAATGAAGACACAATCATGACCAACAATCACTGTATCGGCAACTCAAGCCAAGCACGTGGTGTGACAGTTAAGTTTGACTATGTTGCAGGTAAAACGAGCAAGCAATACACTTGTGATCAGTTTATCGGAACAAACTCAGCACTCGACTTTACACTTGTTAAGTGTGACGGCAGCCCAGGTAAAGACTACCCACAAGTAGTACTTGCAGAGTTTCAAGGTAAGACAAATGACCCGATCTACCTAGTTCACCAAAACTGTGACTACACAAAGTACTCTACCTGTACACCAAGCCAAAAGATCTCAACAGGATCTCTAATTGGCTCAACTTCAACTCAAGTGAAGCACAATGCTGACACTCTTGGTGGTTCTTCTGGTAGTCCAATTTTTGATGAAGACTCACATAAGGTTGTGGCGATTCACAATGCAGGACTTAACCACGGAGCAAACAACGGTGGTACAAACTATGGAATCCAGATGTACAAAATCGTGGATTACATCAAGAGCTACTTCCCTAGTGTGAAGATCAACTCATCTTCTTCTAGAGCTCCTGCATACAGTGTATGTGATTAAAATTTAATTAAGAAATTTCTGGATTTGTTCACCAGGATGGTGGGC
>JAGSHJ010000227.1 GCA_023954595.1 Bacteriovoracaceae bacterium
GATCCTGTGCTTTTACTTAGAATTTCATCTAGTAGCTTCGCAATTTCTTGTGCAGAAGAGTTCTTTACAGGAATAATCTGTAGAGACTCCTCAAAGCCTGGAACATCTAGAAACTTAATTAATTTCTCAAGACGATTAATGTTTGCACCAGTATCACTGATGATGATTGTGTTCGTTTGCTTGATATCGATAATTCTTCCGTAACGAGACATGAAAGGTCTAAAGTTACGAGAGATCTCAGAAGCATCAACATTTTTAAGTGCTAAAATCTTCATGACGTGCGCTTCAGTATCTGGAGTATAAGATCCTGTGTAGATACTTGTTGGTGTGTAACGCACGTCTCTTGCATTGATTACTTTGAAAAACTCACCAGACTTTACAAGTGTGTAGCCTGCCATATTTAATGCCGCTAGATACGCTTTCCAAGCATCACCCACAGTAATAGCGGAAGGTGCCATAATCGAAACCTTGCCCTTAACATCTTTGTCTAAAATTAGATTGATGCCTGTAAGCTTTTGCATGTGCTTGGTAAGTTCTAAGATATCTGTATCTGGAAAATCAAAGCTTGTAATAATCTCAGGGCCAAAAGCTGTTTCAGGGTTTAGTTGAACATACTTGGACTCTTTAGCTCCCATTGGTGGCTTTTTAGAGTTTCTTTGGCCGAATGTCTGTTGATTTGAATCTGACTCTTTAAAATTACCTGCGGAAGGATTAGTCGTCTCTTGCTGAAAGCGAGACTTTGACTTGAACTTGTTAAACTGCGCCAATGCACTTGGGGGAGTTGCGAGAACTGCTCCAACCAGGGCGATCGCCAACAGGTGTGACTTTGAGTGACTTCTTGTCTTCATACCAAATCCTTACGTGGTTTATCTAATGTTGTACTGTAGAGGAACTTCATCGCCGCCTCTTGTGACGGTTAAGTTCATCTTGTCCACATTTGAAATCTTTCCAAACAGGGACATAACCTCATTGAGGTTAGATATCTTCTTCCCATTAATATGGGTGATGACGTCGTTATTTTGAATTCCAAGGTAGGAGAAAAGTCCACCTGGTTCAATATCAACAATTTTGAAAGAAAGTGTGCCGTCAGGGTTTGTTAATTGAATCCCGCGGGCCTGTGTAAGTACATCTGAGATGTTCTTCATCTTATCTTGTAGAAAGCCTTTCTCGATAGTGTATTTGTTACCATCGTTTTCAACGCCTTCAATTTTAGTTTTATTCTTAGTGAATGCCTTACTTTTAGCTGGAGACATAAGTGCGATAGGAGATGGACGTCCTTTATCCTTTTGATTCTCAATTACTTCGCAATTGCCATCTTGTAAGTTCTTCACAATGATTTTTTGGCGGTCAATTTTATCAATCTTTGCCATACCTGCAATCTTGTCGCCTTCGCGAACCTCAGTAAGTTCTCTTCCTGAGCGAACCTGAACACTAGCAATAGATTTGATAGAATCTTGCAATACAACTGTATTTAATAGCTTTATAGGTAGGCTTGATTTTCTTCTTGCACTCTCACACTTGATATCTTGAGCGATAACAGGCTTTTTAAGGTTATCTACTGGTTTTCCGGCCTCTGTTTTGAAAAGACCTGAAGTTTTAATTTCGTTAAGATCTTTTCTTGTTAGAAGTTTAGACTGATCTAGTTTTAATTCAGGACTTCCCGAAACGCCTTGATCTGTGCTCTTAAGAAATAGTGCTGCATTTTTACCCACAACAAATACAGATCCAAAAATCATCGCGTACTGAAATGTTTTATGAATTCTATTTCTATATTTTGGATCAAAAATTTGCTGATGGAAAAGCTTGATCTTGTGAGTGTCAATATTAGACATCTTGGTTTTTGCAGCTGCGACAAGATCTTTCTTTGCCTTGGGTGATAGGTCACCATTTTCTATTTTAGGTGTTTTAAACTTTCTAAAATCTATTCTATTGAGCTTGTCTTTAATTTCAGTCGTCTTCATTTGTAGACGATCTTTAAGACCAAGTTTTCCGTTATCTAAATCTATTTCATCGATTGATCCAGTTACATCTGTAGCATCCTCTTCTGATGCATGCATTTCTACAGGAGTAGAAGGGGGAAGCTCTTCCTCTGACTGGGAATTTATTGCCAAATGATGCTCGGCAGTTGGTTCATCTAATTCAGATGCATCTGATATTGTGCCGTCATCGGTGCTGTCAGAATTGGCAAGAACTTCTTCAGTTGTGTATTCGTCCTGCTCTTGGTCTTCTACGGCCTTTGGCTTTTTTAATTTCTGGATTAAGTTGCGAATTTTACTCATCATTTTACTATTTTCATATGATTTTTAACAATGTGCAAGCTAAGACTTAAGAATAACAACCGACTAAGTTTGTCGGGGTATTGTCATCTAGCTTTTGTCACATTCATCTCCTATAATTTTATCATGTTTAGAATTAATGTATATTGTACTCTGCTTTTGTTTATCACCTCTTGTTCAAGTAATAAGGAGTGGGACTCCTCCAGTGTTAGCTCTGCGATGAAGACCATGGAGAAAGAGCGCAAAGTTGATTATTCACCCTCAAAAAAAGAAAACACCGCTTTTATTGATAAAACTGAGTCTTTTGGTTTGGCAGCTGCAGAGGCCACAAACATAAAAGTAGTAGATCTTAATAATGACAACTATAGTGATTTAGTTTTAATAGAAGACTATTTCAGTCAGCCAGTTTTCTATTTCTATAATAGTAAGCTTTCAAAATTTGAAAAAAGAGAATCTCTTTTTGATAACCCGCCAAAAGCATCATTTGTTTTATTTTATGATTTCAACGGTGACCAAATCAAAGATGCCCTAATCGGTGTACTTAATCAGAAAACTGAAATTTCAAAAAGACCCCTACGTTTATATGAAGGTTACTATAAGAAGGGACAGTTAAGATTCAGAGAAGAGGCGAATGCGTTTAACATTAAGGCCATGCCCACTTCTACTGTAGGAATCATAGACTATGACCTTGATGGAGACTTGGACATTTTTATGGGCAACTGGTTTGAATACGTAAAAAGAGGTGTTATTCCCGCCAAAGACCTGTTGTTAAAAAATGAAAACGGAAGGTTTAGCGATGTAAGTGAGCTTTTAGTTGGAGAGAATCAATTCAACTCTGATAAAACAATGAGAGTTAATGCCATTCCAACATTCTCATCACAGATTTGCGACATGGATCAAAATGGATTCCCAGATATACTTGCCGTCGGCACTCATAGCTACCTTAATAAATTATGGTTAAACAGATATACATCGAAAGAGAATAAAAGACTTTTTAGAGATTATGGAGTTGGCTCATTATTCGCTGGAGACCCTGAAGGAAATTTAAGCTCTAGAGGTGGAGGCAGAACTTTTAGTGTGGCCTGTGCTGATTATAACCATGATGGAATCATGGACGCTTTTATGGGGGAGCTAAGTCATAACTACGATAGTGACGTTGTTGATAAATCAAGTGTGCTGACAGGTTCAAGTGCAAAATTTCCACCCAAGTTCATTCGAACAGAATATCAATTGGACGCTCATGATTTGAGATGGAATCAATCAGATAGAAGAGGTGTCTGGTTTGACTATAATAACGATGGCCTTCTTGATCTACTTGTAGATAACTCTGGTTACCCTCCTCACACGAGAATGCTTCTTTTTAAACAACATCCAGATCACTCTTTTGAAAACGTTGGTAAGGAGGTGGGACTAGACATCGTGAACCCTATATCAAGTGTCATCCTAGACGTTAATAAAGATGGGAAGATGGATGTCTTAACCGCTCAGAGTGAACTAAGAGATGCACGTATTAAAAAGCGCTTATATCTATTTATCAATGAAGATAAAAACCCAAATAGTTCAGTTCGAATCTTCCTAGAAGGTAAGCAATCAAACTCCAAAGGCGTTAACGCTTCCATTATTTTGAAAGTATTAAAAAATTCAAAAATAGAAAACCGAACGCAACAAGTGAACTACTCCTATGGAGGACTCGTTCCACAAAATGAAGAGGGGATTCTGTTTGGATTAGGACAAAGTGAGAAGCTAATTTCGGCAAAGGTCATATGGCCATATTCCAAATCTTTAAACGCATCTCGAGCGGGAATGGAAAAAGTTTATAAGTTTAAAAATGTGGATGTTAAGAGAAACCCAAGTTTAACTCTTTGTGAAAGCGGTAAGGTCTTAGTCGGAAGAGGCAAGTGTCCCCGTTTTTAAACCTTTTTTAATTATGTCAGAGAGTTCCTGCAGGTGAGCGGGAAGTCTTTGGTAACTAAGAGTGCTCATGTGGATCTGAGGTCGCTTTAGACCTTTAACTTGTTGGGCCTGTAGCTTTCCCTCTCTTCTGATTGTATGCCTTGGAACAATTGCTATCCCGACACCTTCTTTAACAAGCTTTATGATAGATGTGATCGACTTTATCGTTATTATCTTTTTTGAACGCTTCTTAAATAGATCAAAAAAGAAGTCGTTGTCTGAATAAACCAGCCATGGGTATGAATCTATGTTTTTCATATCCACTTCTTTCTTAGAAATTAATGCCAACTCTTCTTTAAATAAATTTAGTGAGGTCACAAGGTCTGATTGAATATTTTCTGTAGTGAAGATAACGTCGACTCTACCTTCAAGAAGGGAGTCTTTTAAATTAGAAGGCGTATCAGCTTCTACTTTTAATGTGTGCTTTGACGCTTTAGAAAACTCTTTAACAACCTGTATGAACCAGTTCTCCATAAGCCCGTGAAGAATGCCTACTTTAATTATCTGTGGGCCAGAACTCTCGGATAACTCTCGAGTCATCTCTTCGAAGCTAGAGATCGAAAGGTGTAGGCTTTTGCCTTTGTCGGTAAGAAGTACTTTCTTAGAAGACCTCACGATAAGTTGTTCACCAATGGACTCTTCAAGAAGTTTTATCTGGCGGCTTACAGCTGACTGAGCAATGTTTAATTCTTGCGCAGCTCTGGAGAAGTTTAAATATTGAGCAGTGAGGTAGAAGGCCTTTAAGTAGCGGTAGTCAATTCCACTATTCACGCTTTGTCCTCATTTGCAGCAAATGGAGGTGCCATGGATTCATCTTTGAAAAACTTTCCATGATATTTTTCTTCGTTAAAATTGATAAATACAAATCCATCTTCATTGGATTTTGGATTTAGAAGAAAATCTAGACTGCCTTCTTTACAGTAATGCGCCGTGAACGGGTCCAATATTATTTTAAC
>JAGSHJ010000392.1 GCA_023954595.1 Bacteriovoracaceae bacterium
TAAACACACAGTTGTTAAGCTGACCAATGCCCAACTAAATACCAGGTCAAAATCAAGTAGAGTAAAATCAGCAATCAGTAAAACGACTGCCAAAATGGCAATTTGCAAACGTGGAAAATCCATTCCTCTAATAATCCAATGCGGATTTTGAGAAAGTGGCAAAAGACTAACCAGCGTAATTAAAACTGTAATGGTAGTTATAACACTCAACATAAACATCTTACTCCGCATTAATGTTACAGAAGCTTAACCCCTCTTAGAAGCCATCAGCCTATACAAACAATGATCAAGCTGCATATAAGTCATGAATTGGGAGAAAATTTTAGCGGGACAGATTGGACATAGTTTGCTTTGAAACGAATGTATGAATAATGAATTATAGACACGAAAGTTAGCACAAAACCTTAGGTCTAAGCCTATAAAAGCTTAGACCAAAGAATCATATTTTTAAGAATCTATTCGGCCTTAGAGATGGCGTACGCTTTCTTGTGAGCAACTCCAAGCCCTGCTAAACAGAGGATTGCAACCACAATGCCCGCCGGGTAGCCTGCAGACTCAGGAAGGTTTATTCCAATATCTGCTGTCACTATGTATGAAACAGTTACAGCAGTACCTACAGTTGCAGGTAAACTCACAATCCAATGAAGTGCCTTTCTATCGAATAAGTACTTTGTAGCTAACCATAGGACACTTGTAGACAACAACATGTTTGAGAAGGCGAAATAACGCCATATAACTGAGAAATCAACAAGAGTCATGAAGTAAGCAACAATTAAAATTGGAATAGAGACAAGTAGTCTGTTTCTGACACTTTGTGGAATATTAAAAGCATCAATAATTGTTAATCGTAGAGACCTAAATGATGTATCACCAGATGTGATTGGAAATACGGCAACAGCTATAATGGCAATGATTCCGCCGAATGCACCCAAGTAAGTTGTTGCGACTTGATTAACAACAAGACCTGGACCACCTTGAGCAAGCACACTTTTCAGTTCAGCATAACCGTCAGGAAACGCAGCAATTCCTGCTAATGCCCAAACACATGCAACAACACCTTCCGATAGCATTGCACCATAGTAAACAGGACGTACAAATTTCTCGTTAGTTAAACATCTTGCGATGATTGGAGCTTGTGTAGAGTGAAAGCCACTTACAGCACCACAGGTAATTGTTACAAAAAGTAACGGCCAAATAGGTGGCTCATTGGCCCCTCTATTTAATAATTCATCACTTAAGTGAGTGTGACTTAAAAAAGAAAAAATATTCTCTATCTCTGGTAACTGGGGAGCATATATCAATAGTGAAGCTGCAACAGAAACAGTCATAATAACCATTAACAGTCCAAAGACTGGATAGAACTTTGTAATAATTTTATCGATAGGAAGAAGTGTTGCTAGAAAGTAATAGCCAAGAATAACAACAATCCACACGCGATTGTTTGAAAAGATTGTATCTTGGAAAAAATCAAGATTACTCAACAGTCCTGCAGGACTCATTACAAAAACAACACCCACAAAAAACAACAACATCGCTGTAAAAATGAGCATGATGCCTTTGAAGTAAATATTGAAATAATGTCCTGCGATTTCAGGTAAACTTTTACCATCTTCTTTAATACTTAAAACACCAGAGAAGTAATCATGAACAGATCCACCGATTATATTTCCTAAAACAATCCATACTAAAGCGACCGGCCCATACAGAGCTCCCAAGATAGGGCCAAAGATTGGTCCCACACCCGCAATATTTAGAAATTGAATCAAGAACGCCTTTACTGGAGAAACAGCGACATAATCGACACCGTCATCAAACTTGCTTGCTGGAGTAACAGCTTTATTATCTATACCGGCCTGTTTTTCGATAAACGGGCTATAGAATTTATAAGCAAGGGCCAAAAGGGAAATACAGATAATAAAGATAAGCATTTAATACATCCATGGATTAAGAAAAGTTTCGTTCCTTATTATAGTTATATAATTTAACAAAATTCAAATTTAACAGTCATATAGGTAAAAAAACAAATTTCGATGGAGGTAGTAATCGACCTTTATAGATGGTGAATCATCCACAAAGCATTGATGAGAGCTAAAGCCGAGCAATTGCACCCGGCTTTAATATGGATTTTTTAGTTTATTTTTTTATAAGAATAAACAGGATAGTCCCCTGCCTTATCACATGAGTACTTAGTCACGGTGTCAGGATTAAAGATTTCAAGCTTGTCGCCATTAACTGTGTAGTTAAATACTCCCCACTGTTCAACGCCAAAAAGTTTTTTCTTCAAAATTCCTGTCCACATAGAGTTATTACACTTAGCACTGATATTAGGAAGCTCCCCTTCGTACTTGCCTTCTTGTGTATAAACATATTGGCCTTTATTAACTTGCGTGCAGTCGAGCTTAAATGGTGCCCAGCTACCAGACTTTGCATGAGCAGTCATAATCATCTCAGTGGCCTTAACATCGAGATAAATTTCATATGCCATGAACTTGCCACCAAGCTTCATTACCTTTCCAGTTTTACATTGAATTTTCTCAACTTTATATTTCCCAAGAGGGATTTGTGCCAGTGCAGAGCTTGCAATTAGTAATGCCATTAAAGTCGTTTTCATCTGTCCTCCTAAAGAGTATTTATTTTATATTTAACTGTGATCTTATAATCTTCTTTTGCCTCATTAAGAAACGAGCCATGTCTTCTGTATTCTTTATTACCCAAATTGTCTATTCTAAGACCTACTTCAAAGTTTTCACCTATGTCTTTTTTACCGTATATATTATGAATGAAGTAAGCTGGTGTTTTTTCAGTTCTTTGCAAGGTTTCAGGGTTTGTGCGGTTCTGCTCTTGTGCCTGAACACCAAGGTATCCAAATTGAGCACGATATTTATCCAGATAAACGTTGAAGCTGTAAGTGTATTGATCCGCAGGTAGATCTTCTAGATAGAGCCCATCCGTTTCATTTTTGCCTCTCACTTGGGAATACGCCACCTTCCACTCAAAGATGTCATAATTCACACCAAGCTCGGCCTCGCCACCATAGAGACTCACGTCAGGGATATTGATATATTGACTAGTACCATCTTCAGAGTCCATCACAGAGCGGTCTATTCTCTCAATTTTGATATAATCTTTGACCTTATTTTCATAGATTGAGGCCTTAAAGCTCACACTTCCTAAGTAGTCGAAAATATACTTTTTCGTGGAAAATCCCGCCTCTTTATTAGCTGAGACCTCATGCTTTAAATCAACGTTTGGAATGAAGTAATTATCTCTGACTATCCA
>JAGSHJ010000359.1 GCA_023954595.1 Bacteriovoracaceae bacterium
GAGAATGCTTTCTTTTTTAGAGATCTTTCCCTTAGTACTGCAAGGGTTTACCTCTCCACACTGGTAGGTGCTGTCATTACTGTTGTCGGTGTAGTGTTTTCATTAACAATTTTAACGGTGTCTACGGCCTCAGGACAGTTTGGTCCAAGAATTTTAAATAACTTCATGAGAGATAAGGGCAATCAAATAACTCTGGGTGTGTATACCTCAACATTTGTATATGCATCGACAATCCTAATATCCCTTTACGAAGACCCACAAGGTGCCTTTGTCCCATATCTATCGATTTTTACTTCTTATATTATGGCACTGTTTTGCATAGGCTTTCTTATTTATTACGTTCATCACATTCCTCAAAGCTTAAGAGTCGAAAATATAGTTCACAAAATAGCGATTCAGGCCATGGACATGATTGAATGTAAATTCCCTCAGGAAGAAAAACTTCAAAATCTAGAAGTATTAGACTCACCCAAAAAAGTAGAAACCTATAAGAAGCTAGAGCGACAGATCAATGAAGACATATATTGCAAAAAAACAGGCTATGTCCAGGCCATCGATTTAGAAGGTCTTACTAAATGGGCACAGAAACAAAATGTTTTAGTTTGTATGGCATTACAGCCAGGTGACTTTTCAAGTGGAAAGACGGTTTTGGCCAAAACTAACAAGGTTTTAGATGAAAAACAAAGACAAGAGATTAACGATTATTTTGCATTTGGAATTGGTAGAACACTTCCTCAAAATTTAATGTATCTTTTAAGCCAGCTCATTGAAGTCGCTGTAAGAGCATTGTCTCCTGGAATTAATGATCCTATTACGGCCATGAGTTGCATAGACTGGTTAGAGGCAAACTTATTACAAATGTTGGATAAAGATTCAAAGTATTCAATTATAAAAGACAAAGAGAAAAAGCCTAGAATCATTTTAAGGCCTCTAGGAACTGAAGAAGTATTTGGGCATCTAGATAAAACCATGAGAGAGCATGTTGCCACAAATTTCTCAGTCTCTATGCACTGGATGAACTCTCTTGAGAGGCTTCATCAAAGTGCCAAGTCCGATGGTCAGCGTGAAGTTATCAAATGTTGTGCGAAAAACTTATTGGCCTCTTGTAAGCATAGTATTCCGGTCAAAGAGGAATGTGGACGTATTAGGGAAGTATACGAGCAATTCTCAAAAGAATCGCATGTCTCGGAAAGAGTTGACTACCCAAGTCGATTTGCTCATTAAATGCTGAATTTATAAACGATATATTACCTATAAATCAAAAAATAGTTTATGATTTAGCTAGAATGAAAAACTTTTTAGATGTTTATAAACAATTTAAATTGGGCACTCTCACCACTGAGTCTTTTCACCCGGTGACTACAAACTTATCCGAACTTTCAAAAAATGACCTTCCAAAAGCGATTGAACTTTTACAGACGGTAGATAGACAAGCGCTAGGTAAGTTAAAAACTAAGCTGGAATCTTGTTATGCGCTTCACCAAGATATTAAAAGAACCATCGCCAACGGTGAGAAGGTTTTTTTATGTGGCTGTGGTGCCACAGGCCGGTTATCTCTGGCTCTTGAGAGTTTTTGGAGAGCTGAAAAAGATAACAACGATCAAGTCGTTGCTTTTATGGCCGGTGGAGACTACGCCCTAGTCAAGTCTGTGGAGAGCTTTGAAGATAATGCTTCATTTGGTTCAAGGCAGTTGGAAGAGCTAGGGTATAACCAAAAAGATTTACTTCTAGGTATTACTGAGGGAGGAGAAACGTCTTTTGTTATAGGTGCTATTAAAAAAGCACAGCAAGGTACATCTCCTTGGTTTATTTATTGTAATCCAGATGAAGAACTCCAAAGTATTGAACGCTCTAATGATCTTTTGATTAATCCCAATGTTTACAAACTCAATTTAACTACTGGACCTATGGCCATCTCTGGGTCAACACGTATGCAGGCAAGTTCTGTGCAGATGTTGGCGGTGTACTTCGGACTTTTTTATCCAGATATGAGTGAAGATGAATTTATTGCAAAATCAACAAAAGAAATCGATGAGCTTATTGGGTTGGACGCTTGTTTTTTAACAAATTTTATAACTGCTGAGACCCGTGCTTATAACAATAATCAATGTGTCACTTATGTTAGTGATCCAAGTTGTGCAATGACGATACTTACAGATACCACTGAGCGCTCACCAACATTTAGTTTAGCCGCTTTCGAAAAACATGATCAAGACCACAGGTCTTTGGCATACCTTACTATTGCAAATACTCACAGCTCTGAACAAGCATGGCACAATCTGTTGGGACGAGTTCCTAGAACTTTAGAATGGAATGACTTGCCAGTAAACGTTGGAGAAAGTGAGCTTTATAAATTTGATATATCTTCAAATAGTGTGGAAAGAAGAGAAGGCCAGACGTTTGATATAAGTAAGAGTGATGGAGATTGTTTATTTCGATTTCTAGAACTGGAGCATAAATTGAAAAACGTCTCCAATAGTCCTGTGCTAAATCAGATCGCTTTAAAGCTCATTCTGAATATTCACTCAACTTTAATTATGGCAAGGCTTGGTAGAGTTGAGGGCAATGTAATGAGTTATGTAAGGCCTAGCAATTATAAATTGGTAGATCGTGCCACACGCTATGTATTGGAGTTAGCGGCAAGACAACAATTGAACTTGGATTATCTAGATGTGGCCAAAGAGGTTGTTGAGCAGAGCTCTACACTTGTAGAGGGAGAGTCTGTAGTAATGAAAAGTTTAGAGGCCCTAAAGAATTAGGCCTCTTCCTTTGTTTCTTCTTCTTTTTTCTCGTCAGGAGAGTTCAAACCTTTTTTAAAGTTTGTAATAGCACTGCCCATTGAACGACCAAGTTGAGGAAGTCTTTTTCCACCAAAAAGTAAAACAACAACAAATGCAATAATTACTAATTCTGTAGTTCCTAAACCGAACATATTTTACCTCTTTATATTAATAAACTTTCGCCAAATCCGTGGAGTACTTACCTGGAGCGTAGGACAAAAATCTTTCTTCTTTTATTCTTTTATATTTTGCTTGAGAGTTAGATCTTGAAGCATATGGGAAAATTGCAATTCCACCTCTTGGTGTGAATTCTCCTACAACTTCAATATACTTTGGCTTCATAAGATCATAAAGGTCGTTGCACATCTTCTGAATACAATCTTCATGAAAATCACCATGGTTTCTAAAGCTGAATAAGTACAACTTTAGAGACTTGGACTCAACCATTGTTTTGTCAGCGATGTAGTTTATGAAAATTTTTGCAAAGTCAGGTTGCCCGGTTTTAGGACATAGAGAAGTAAATTCTGCACATACAAACGTAGTCCATGCATCATATGCAGGGTTTTTGTTTGGAAATGATTCTAAAATTTCTGGAGCATAGTCTTGGCGATACTCAGTTTTCTCGCTGCCAAGAAGCGTTACGCCCTTTAGCTCTTTGTCTGTTCTTTGCTTATTGACCTTTTTAGAGGCCTTTTTAGTGGTTTTTGCTACTTTCTTGGCTGGCATTGTTATCTCGTAATTTGAATAGGTTTTAAGCTACACTTTTATATTATTTTTCCTGAAAAATA
>JAGSHJ010000211.1 GCA_023954595.1 Bacteriovoracaceae bacterium
AAGATTTCGTTTGATGTCTTGAGTAGAAAACTCAAAAACTTGGGTGAAATAGATGAGCATATTAATAAAGTAAATGGCAGTGCCTTAATTATAAATAGCTGTGCTAGAGAGTACCAAATGAGCTTTAATAGCACTAAGTCATTGGAAATATGGGACTTGAATTACTCTATGGACAATCACAAGCTTTTTGCTCAAGAAAGAGGAATCACGTACACCGACGGGCATGACCTTTTAATCCGACAAGCGCAGTATGCGTTAAGTTTCTGGAATTCTTAAATTTATTCAAATATTTTCTACAATTTCCGATACTTTAAGTAACACAAGGAAAAGTAGATGGTCCGCAAGGAATTTATTGAAGTCATAACCAATACAGGTATGGCAACTCTTAAAGAGTTGCGACGCCTTATGATGAACAAAGACGAGGATGAAGTCACAGAGTTAGAGCTGTTGACCCTGGAGAGCTTTGATGAAAATAAATTCGCAAAAGTTATTTCTGAAAAATATGGATTAACATTCATTGATTTGAAAAATGCGAAAGTCGCCAAAGAAACTATCAAGTCCTTAAAAAAGAAATATGTTGTAAACTACCGTGCCATACCTATTCAGGTAACTAGTGGAAAAGTAACACTTGCAACTTTTGACCCAACTGTCATTACCTATAAAGCAAAGCTTGGACAGGAGTTAAAAAAACCGGTCGAATTTATTTTAACAAACCTATCTTCATGGAGAAAACTATTCTCCAATGTTGAAGACTCTGTTGAGGACTTAATACATAATGTTGTTGAGATTAAATCCAATAGTGATTCAGAGCCTGATCTAAAGGCCGAAGACATCGGCCAGGATACGGTGACCTATGTTAACCGAATCCTTGCAGAAGCATTTATAAAAGGCGTATCAGACATACACGTTGAGCCTTATGAAAAAGCTTTTAGAGTTCGATTTAGACTCGATGGATCTTTAGTAGAAGTAGCAAGACCACCTAAGTCAATGATGCTTCCTATGATTTCTAGACTTAAAATTATGGCCTCTCTTGATATCTCAGAGAAGAGAAAGCCTCAAGATGGAAGGATCAAACTGGCAATTGGCGGTAAGCCTATTGATTACAGGGTATCTTCACTTCCAACTCTATTTGGTGAAAAAGTTGTTCTAAGACTTTTAGATCAATCAAACCTTCAACTGGATATGACTAAGCTTGGCTTTGAGGCCAAACAAATTGAAGTCTTTCAAAGAGGAATCTATAACCCTTATGGAATGGTACTTGTTACAGGCCCTACCGGTTCTGGTAAGACGACAACTTTATATTCTGCAATGGCCGAACTTAATAAAGAAAATACCAATATCTCCACTGCAGAAGATCCGTGTGAATTTAACCTAGAAGGTATCAATCAGGTAAACGTTAAGAAGGAAGTTGGACTAACTTTCGCCTCTGCTCTTAAGGCCTTTTTGAGACAAGATCCAGATATTATCATGGTTGGGGAGATTAGAGATCTTGAAGTAGGAGAGATCGCTGTTGAGGCCGCACTTACAGGCCACATGGTTTTATCGACTCTGCATACAAATGATGCTCCTTCGACAATTACTCGTCTTTTGAACATGGGAATCGAGCCTTTTCTAGTTGTTGCGGCCTTGAATGTAATCGTGGCGCAAAGACTTTGTAGAAAAATATGTATTAATTGTAGAGAACCGCACCAGGTTCCACCTACAGAGCTGATCGCATGTGGGTTTGCTCCTGCATCCGCTGAGAAGATCCGGGTCTATAGGGGCAAAGGTTGTGAAGTCTGCAATGGGACAGGTTATAAAGGAAGATTGGCCATCTATGAGGTCTTAGAGATGACTCCAAGGCTTAGAGATTTGGTCCTTAAAAATGCTTCTTCCGATGATATTAAGGCCACGGCAATTAAAGAGGGGATGAAAACTCTCAGAATGTCGGCCCTAACCAAAGTTGCACAAGGACTTACAACCCTTGAAGAAGCACTAACAAATTCAGCATCAGATAATATGTAAGGAGTTACCTAATATGAGTGATGATAATACTAAAACCAGAACCTCCGCCGTCCAAGGTGCGCAGAGCTTGCAGATTCAACAACTGTTTAAAGTCATGGTCGACAATGGAGCATCGGATTTACATATTACCGTTGGAACTTCTCCTGGGATGAGAATCTCGGGTGAAATTATAAGAGTTAAAACAGGCCCTCTTTCTTCTGATGATACGAAACGTTTAATATATCAAATACTAACGGAAGCACAGCGTTCGGAGCTTGAAAAAAATCTGGAGCTGGATTTCTCTTTTGGTGTGAAGGGATTGGCAAGATTTAGAGCCAACTGTTTCTACTCTAAAGGAGCAGTTGCTGCGGTATTTAGGCAGATCCCCACTCAGGTTCCAGACTTTGACTCATTAGGGTTACCTCAAGTTCTTCTTGATATGACTGACGTTTCAAATGGTTTAATGCTTGTCACAGGCCCTACGGGCTCTGGTAAGTCGACAACACTTGCTTCAATTATCGATAGGCTTAATACAACTGAGCCAGGGCATATTATTACTTTAGAAGACCCGATTGAATTTGTTCACTCGCATAAGCAAAGTATCGTGAACCAAAGAGAGATTGGTGTTGATACACTTAAATTTAAAAACGGACTTAAGAGTTTACTTAGACAAGATCCCGATATCGTTTTGGTTGGGGAGTTAAGAGATGTGGAAACTATTGAAGCTGCACTAGAGATTGCAGAAACTGGACACTTAGTGTTTGGAACTCTTCATACGAACTCAACGATCCAAACAATATCAAGAGTTATAAACGTTTTCCCTTCCGACCAACAGGAGCAGGTAAGAACCCTTCTATCATTTGTTCTCCAAGGGATTGTCGCTCAACAACTTCTACCTAAAAAAGGTGGGGGGCGTGTGTTAGCGCAAGAGATATTAAGAATGACTCCCGCGATTAGAAACTTAATTCGTGAGGACAAACTACACCAAGTGTATTCGCAGATGCAGATCAATCAGGATGCGACTCATATGGTGACAATGAATCAAAGTATCAAGCGTGCTCTGGATAAGGGACTGATTGATGCTGATACCGCCATGTCTTATTCGAACAATCCGGAAGAGATGGCGAAAATGCTTGGAATACAAAAGAAGTAGGATAAACCATGGCCCAAGGTAAGTTTAAATACGAAGGTGTGAATGCAGAAGGCCGTAAGGTCCAAGGCGAAGTCGAAGGTAAAGACATTCGCCAAGTTAAGCGCAGCTTAAGAAGACAAGGCATACGTGCCAGAAAAGTAACTGCACCAAGTCCTCTAGATATTGACCTTGGCATGCTCATGGTAGAAAAAGGCCTTGCAAAGCCTTTTGGTAAAGTGGAACTAAACCGCTTCACTAGACAGCTCTCTATCCTTATCAATGCCGGTGTTCCTATTTTGGAATGCTTGGAGATTCTGGCAAAGCAGGAAGTAAATCCATCTTTAAAAGCTGCGATCAAACAAATCATGGAAGACGTTGGAGGCGGTAAATCTCTGTCTGAAGGTCTTAGCGCACAGAAAGGATTTGATAAACTCTATTGTTCCCTTGTTAAAGCTGGTGAGGCCGCAGGTATTTTGGATACGATTCTCATAAAGCTAAGTGAATTTATGGAGAAGCAAGAAGGGATTAAGAAGAAGATTAAAGGTGCTCTGACTTATCCTGTAATTGTCTGTGTTATTGGATTGGCCGTAACGTGGGGTTTGATGGTTTTTGTTGTTCCACAATTTGTGGATATGCTCAAAGATTCAAATCAAGAGATTCCAACTGTCACTCAGTTAGTTATGGATACTTCCGCATTTTTTCAAGAATATACTTTATTAATGCTACCTGCGTTTTTTGTGCTCTTTATTCTTTTTACAAATTTCATAAAGACGAAAGAGGGGAAAATTAAGTGGGATAGATTCACGATGAAGTCTCCAGTTTTTGGAGGCATTATTATTAAAGGAAACCTTTCCGGGTTTACTCGTACACTTGCCACTATGCTGAGTGCTGGTGTTGATATCCTAGAGTCCCTAGAGGTGTGCATTGACACAATTGACAATACTCAAATTCAAAAAGATTTAAAGCAAGTAAGAGAGGCCGTCGTAAAAGGTAAGTCCATTACCGAACCTCTTGGAAGAATTAAATACTTTCCACCACTGGTTAACCAAATGGTTAAAGTTGGCGAGTCCACAGGTAACTTAGATGAGATGTTGGTTAAAGTTTCCGATGTTTTTGAAGATGAAACAGAAGAACTTATTGATAATATGACTAAGCTAATTGAGCCCGCAATTCTTGTAGGATTGGGTGGAATGGTTGGCACTGTGCTTATAGCAATGTACTTGCCGATCTTTATGTCTGCAGGTGGAGTATAAGGATAAGTGGCTGTTTTTTCAGTGAAAATGAGAAAAAAGCTAAGTTTCTTTGAAATTATGACGAAAAATATTTGAATACGATTAAAATAGTAAGAAGAAGGAGGCTCTTAATGCTTGCTTCTATTAAAACTGCTTAAACTCTTAATGTTTAAGAAAGGAGATTTCATGAAAACACAAAAACTGAGACTGAACGATCAGTCCGGCTTTACACTTGTAGAGCTTATGATCGTAGTTGCAATCATCGGAGTTCTCTCCGCGGTTGCTGTTCCAAACTTTAAGAAGTACCAAGCGAAAGCTAAGACTTCAGAAGCTAAAGTACAACTTGCTGCAGCTTACACTGCTCAACAAGCGTTCTTTGGTGATTTTGGTATTTACCACACATGCTTAAGCTACATGGGTTATGAACCAATAAACGAGTTTAATAGTAGATACTATGCAATTGGTTTTGGTGGTGATGCAAATGGCATCGATACAGATGATACTGGAGCTCACGGGCATGCGGTAAATAGTGGCCTGTTGGCCAGTGCTTGTCCAGCAACTACAGTTGTGACAACGGCAACTAGTCGAACTACTACTTCACCAGCAGCAGGCGCAGCAGGCACAGCAAACTATCCTGGAAATAAAGGTATGGGTGGTGAATCAGTTAATACTTGGGCTTTAGCAAGTGCCGCTTTTGCTGGATATACATCTATTGGGACACAGTCAACAAGTACTCAAGTGTTCCAAATGGCAGCTGCTGGTAACATTAGCTCAGACAAGATTTGCAATACAACTACTGCCCAAGCATGTTCAATCCTAACAATGGACCAGGATAAAGTAATTATGAACGTAGTAACTGGTTACTAAGTTTTATACATGAAAATGGGGGGCCTCCCCCATTTTCATCTTTCATGTAATTGATATGGCCTATACTTTTTAGCTGCTTTGTATTTGCCACTATCAAGCCGGATGTAAAGATTGCCATCGAAGTCTTTCAAGTCACACCTTCCCTCACTTTCACTATTAAGACATTTTAAATCAATCTCTGCTTTTAATGCATATAAGTCACTCTTTAGCTTGTGGCTAAGAGTTGGATCTTGGTTGGGTTGATTGTACATCTCTAAGAGTATTTGGAATGTCGTTCTGGCGTCTCCGCTTTCTTTATATTCAAACTTAGCAATTAAGGATTCGAGAAATTTGGGCTTTTG
>JAGSHJ010000491.1 GCA_023954595.1 Bacteriovoracaceae bacterium
CTCTTTTACCGGTTGCTGCTTCACAGTTTACTTTAATTAAGTGAGTAGCACCTGGAAAGGCCTGACCAATCTTGCCCTCAGGGTCTGCCCCAGAAACATTAAAATATCTCAATGCCACATAATTGAAGTTTTCATGAGCAAATGAAGTATCTTTGAGCATGTGCTCTGTCATAAGTTTAGATTGCCCATAAGGATTAATTGGCTCTTTTGGAGTATCTTCCAATGCCTTGCCCGTTTCAAGCATTCCATAAACTGCGGCAGTTGAAGAAAAAATGAAGTTTTCCACATTGTGCTTAACACACATTTGAATCAAATTTAGCGAGTTTAGGGTGTTATTTGAGTAATATTTAAGTGGATCTGAAACACTCTCAGGAACAACAATTGAGCCTGCAAAGTGCATCACACCATCAATATTATGTGAGCTAAAGACTGAATCAAGCTTTTCAAGATCATTAAGATCCCCCTCAATTAGCTCTCCAAAAAGAACAGCATCACGAAAGCCTGTAGATAGATTGTCGTAAACTAGTACGTTATGGCCTGCTTCTCCAAGAAGTTTAACTACATGCGAGCCAATGTATCCAGCTCCCCCAGTGACAAGAATTGTTTTTTTACTCATTGAATCCTCATAGTGGCAAATTTGCTTCAAATCGGTTTTAATCACACTATTATGAATAAGATTATTTTTCTATCCCTTTTGACAATATTAACCTTTGCGCAGTCCAATGCTCAAGTCGACACAATGCAAGACAGGCCAGATCTGAAGTGGTCTGAGATTGAGGATGAAAAGTTCAAGGTGGTCTTTCCAGATACCCAACATGAACAAGCTCAGTACATTCTAAATCTTCTTAATTTTTACCAAAAGCCTGTAAATGAAAGCTACGGTGCCGATCTTAGAAAATGGACTGTAATCATGCGCTCAGAGAGATCAAAACCAAATGGCTTTGTGACCCTTACGCCAAGACGATCTGAATGGTTTAGTCACGCAGGTATCACTCCAATCATTTCCTCCCTTGAATGGAGTCAATCTCTAGCGATCCATGAATATAGACACATGGTTCAGTACGACTACTTCAAAAGAGATAACCTTCACTATGGATATTATCTATTTGGAGAACTAGGCCAGGCAGCACTGATGGCGATATCCGCTCCTCAGTGGTATTTTGAAGGAGATGCTGTTTGGGCAGAGACCGCACTATCCAATGCTGGACGTGGAAGAAGTCCAAGATTCAGTGCCCGTATGAAAGCTCTCATGCTAAATAATGAACTTCCAACTTACGACGAGCTTCTAGGTGGCGTCTATACAACGAAACTTCCAAACCACTATGTATACGGCTATTTTTTAATCACTCGTGCTTACAATATTTATGGAAAAGACGTCTGGAAAGAGATCATAGCAAAGGCCGCAAAGAGTCCGATCAATCCCTACACATTTTATAATGCCTTTAGATATGTAACAGGAAAGCCATTTATAGACTTCTACCAAGAGACAGTTGAACAATTAAATAAAGAGTGGAAAGGAGCTAAGCTCTCCTCTAATAAAAATTACACCGAGTACGAGCACCCAATTAAAAATCAAGATGGGCTATTTTATCTAAAAAAAGACCTCGATAGTTTTTGGGGACTATATAAAAATGGTAAAAAACTAAAAGACTTAAACGTCACTCCAGCCCTGTCCAAAGTAGATCTCAAAAGACAGAAGTTTATCTACCCTCAATTTCTTCCTCACTACAGATACGGATATAAAGACTACTCCGATCTATTTATGTTTGATGTAGAAAGTGGCAGCGAAAAGAGAATTACAACTAATAGAAGGCTATTTCACCCATCAATTCATCCAAAAAAAGATGAGATCATGGCGGTGGAATTTAAAGAAGATTTCGTACTAAGCATCTTTAATTTTCATGGCAAAAAACTAAAAGAGGTAAAACTCAAAGATAAAATCATCTCTGAGGCCATCTGGTACAAAGACCAGGCCATTGCAATAGTTTTAGACAAACAAGGAATGAAGAGCATTGGAAGAGTCGATCTTGAAAAACAAAGCTTTACTCCAATGCAATCGGCCAATAGAAATAACATCTATAATTTAAGCATAAATGGAGATCGAGTATTTTTTGAGGCCGATGACCAAGGTGTTGTAAATATCGCCTCCATGGACGTTAATACTTCTAAGCTCTATAGCTGCTCAAATGAAGTGATCTCAGCACTTAACCCATCAGTTCATAATAGTAAGCTCTACTACGTAAAAGAG
>JAGSHJ010000241.1 GCA_023954595.1 Bacteriovoracaceae bacterium
AAAAACGCTTTCAGGGTTTTCAAATTGGGAAATCAGATCATCGCTATTTCTTTGAAGAATAAATGTTGGGTTAACTGACTTTGAAAACTTACTTTTCCAAGACTTCCCCTCCACCATCAAAACACAACCATGCATACCTTGCTCATAGTCTTCTTTGAGATCACTTTCCTCAACCAAACCTGAGTCATATATTCTAGAAGCTGCAATACTTTTAGGGTAAGTGGTCAGCTCTGGCATTACAGTGCCTTGGGTATAAAGACCTTTATACTCAATTCCTTCAACTGTTTTGGTGTTTAGAACCTTCTCAACATCTAGTCCTTTCAAGGACTTAGCAGCTAGTTCTCTCCACTTTTGCTTTGCGGCCGGATCGGTCAATAACAATAAAGTATCCTGATCAGTCAATTTTAACCTCGCGTGTATTAAATTACTCAGATACTAGCAATTTCAGCCTACTTTTTTAAGGCGTATTTAGGAAAATGCTTAGAATAATCAGCTCATGCCGTTATAATAAAGCAAAGGATACTTTTGCAAGGAATAACACTATTAGTCGAAGACAATGACGAATTGGCGAAATTTTATCGCCTAAATCTCAAAGTATGGGTTGGTGCTGACGTGTGTCGAGCCTCCACCATTAAAGAGGTAGAAGTATTTCTTCAAAAGAATAAGAACATTGACCTCATTATTTCCAAAGCTGCATTTACGCCTGTTGTTAAAAAGCTATTAGATGCTGACAATTCTAGAGAGATTTCTCACATAGACATTGGTAGTAGAAATTTTGATGGCGAAACCATCGAGAATGGTCTTGAAATTAAGCCACTCCTTCAAGCAAGTGCTAAAGCTCTAGGTGTTACGGCCAAAGATATGGCACAGATGGTTGTTCCAGATTACTTTCCATTAGAGCTTCTATACTTTGCAACTATTAAAGAACCTGTTTGCCCAATCTATAGCTGCAACGACGGAGAATATGTCCTCGTCTTCAGGCCTGATGAAGATATTGATCGCCAACGACTTGTAGAGCTTAAAAAGTCAGGGCACGAGTCCCTTTTCGTTGAGAAGAACGATCGCCTGAAACTTGTTACTAACCTAACACAGGAAATCGTAACTAAAATTAAGCCAGAGGCCTTAAATCCAGCAGAGGTTCTCTCTGCCAGTGAAATGACGCAACAGCTTCTGCAATTCAAACTTCGCCGTATTGGAATCACGCCTGAGACCGCGGAGCTAGCTAAGGCCAATATCAAGAATATGGTTGCTGCTTCCAGAAAATTTCCTAAGCTCTCAAAGCTTATGGCGAGACTTTTAAAAAATAAATCAAGCTACCTATACAAGCACAGCCAAGTCTTAATGTTTGTGTGTTCTCATTTAATGGATCATATCGACTGGGGCAATGAAGAGCAGAAGAAGACAATTAACTTTGTGGCCTTTTTCCATGATATCGCCCTTGAAAACGCTGAACAAGCACAGATCCACACAGAAGCTCAGTTAAAAGAGAGTAAGCTCAGCAAGCCCGAGAAAGAACTTGTTAACAAACACGCACAAATTGCGGCAGAGCTTGTTGTAAAGTTCCCTCACGCCCCTATGGGTGCTGATACTATTATCAGACAACATCATGGCATAAGTCACGGTGTAGGCTTTTCAGACTCATATGGTGGGAATCTATCCCCTATGAGTGTTGTTTTTATATTAGCTGAAGATTTTGTAGATCATCTTATATCTTCAGGCACAGACCTCAATATAGAATCAAAGATAAAGCAAATGCGATCTCGCTACAGCACTCAAAGATTTCAAAAGATTATAGATATTTTAGAGACTGTCGCCCTTTAGAAGAGCGACAGATTGGAATTAATTTATTTAACAGCGGCGATGTAAGTTACCCAAGCGTCACAGTTTTCAGCTTCATCTGTCGCAAAAAACTCGCCGTTCCCATCACCTTCATCGTCCTCGCCTTCCCAGTAACCAATAGTAGTCTTAAAGCCAGCTTCCTCAAGCATCTCTCTAAGCTCCATCATGGTCCACATACGCCAGTTGTATACGAAAACGTCTTTTTTCTTTTGCTCACCCTTTCTTTTAAAGTGAATTGCAAAGCGGCAATCATTTGTCATTGGGTTGAACATCTGGCATTCCCAATAATATTTAAAGCCTGGGTGTGTAATAACATCAGTCATTACAGTTTGACTGTCTGGACCACCGAATAGGTCTAGAAAGAACACACCGTCTTTATTTAGAGATTTATATGCAGCTTTAAAGTACTCAAGAAGCTCTTTTCTCTTCTTAAAAATGAAATAAGAAAAGTTAAAGGCAAAACAGATATCTACTTGAGGTGTATCTGTATTAAGTACATTGCCCTCAATATAAGTCATTCTCTTCTGTGACTCAGCATCAAGCTTAGCTAGGTGATTTTCTTTTCCATACTCAATAGGCTCAGGATCAAGGTCGACTCCCCAAGCAAAGTGCTCAGAACTCTGATCAACCCAAGCACAAGAGATGGCCGCAGTGCCACAAAAGTCTTCTCTTAGAGTCTTGGCCTTCTTTTTTCTAATCTCTTCATACTTCTCATTGAAGAAATCAACTTCGTTTTGAGGGTTTTGAACCGCTCTTTCATAATAGACGTATTTATTAAAAGGTTCTTTGACCTTTGATTTAGACATAATCTCTCCTCGGGATATAAAACCTTACCTCGATTTTTTTTGAATGTTAACCGTTTTTCTCAGGTTCAATTGGAGTAAAAAAAAGGGAGCGATTACTCGCCCCCCCTATATTCAATTATAATTTTTAAGATTAGCCTTTGATCAGATCTCTCATAATGTAGAGACTCTCCTCGATTACAGGATCAGTCTTAAGACCTTTAGAGAACTCTTTTTGTGTTTCTTTGGCAGCTTCATTCTTAGGCTTATCCAAAGTTTTAACAGTAATCTTCTCGTTAACTTCGTCCATCTCAAACTCTTTGGACTTTTTCTTTGCCTCATTTCTAAAAGCAGTAAGCTCTTTCAGATTTAGCGCACGCTTGGTGTTTTCTTTTCTTTTCGTGTACCAAGCGACACTTTCCTTAATCTTTTTAAACTTGTCTGACTTTTTAACACGCTCAACACTGCCTTTTTTAAGCTTAGCTAGGTTGAACTTCTTATCCCACTTAGTATGTGGCTCAGCTTCCGTCTTTTGGTATGGAATAGCATAATCAAGAGACTGCTCCCCTGACTCAAGGTATGCATACTTGTCTGGAAGACTGATATCAGGAATAACACCTTTAAATTGTGTAGATCCACCGTTCACTCTATAGAACATTTGGATTGTAATCTTAAGAGCGCCAAGTGGTGAATATACCTTTCCAATTGGACCAGCATAGCCATCAAGGTCTAGTACAGCCTGAACAGTCCCCTTACCGTGAGTTTGCTCACTTGCGCCAACGATTACCGCTCTACCGTAATCTTGCATTGCTGCTGCTACAATCTCTGAAGCGGAAGCACTAAAACGGTTAACTAGTACCACTAGCGGCTTATCAAAATAGATTTTACCATCAGTATCTCTTTTAACTTCTCTTGTACCATCAGAAGACTTAACCTGAACGATTGGTCCTTTCTTAATGAATAGACCTGACATTAAAGTAGCATCTTTTAGAGCACCACCACCGTTATTTCTTAAATCAAGAATTGCACCGGCCAGATTCTCTTCCTTATTCAGTTTTAGAAGTACGGCCTTAACATCGTCAGAGCTGTTTCTTCCTTTTTCGTCTTCGAAGTCTCTATAAAATTTAGGAACTTTAATATAACCAATCTTAAGTCCAAGATCCTTGTGTTGAAGAATAGAACCTTTTGCATAAGACTCCTCTATAACAACCTCGTCTCTTGTAATGGCGATAACATCCACAGTTCCATCAGGTTTTTTAACTGTAAGTTTAACAACACTGCCCTTAGGACCTCTGATTAACTTAACTGCATCCCTAATAGACATATCGACAATATCAACTGGGTCTTCTTTTTCTTGCGCAACCGCTAGAATAATATCTTCGGCCTCAAGCTCTTTACCCTTCCAAGAAGCACTTCCTGGAATAATTCTTTCAACTTTAATATAAGATCCCTCTTCTCTTAGAAGTGCTCCAATACCTTCAAGCTTTCCAGTCATGTCGATATCAAAGTCTTCTTTTTCTTCAGGGATTAGATAATGAGTATGCGGATCAAACACTCTAGTCAGAGAGTTATAGAACTTATCCAATTTGTCGTTATTTTTTTCTTCAGCTAGACGCTTAAAGATTTTGTCGTAACGTTTTTCAACTTTCTCACGGGCCTTCTTCTCTAGCTCTTTATCGGAAAGTTTTTTAGTTTTAACTTTTAATTTCTTTTTCTTTTTCTTTTTATCTTTGTCGTCGTTTTCACCGTTTTGCTCATCCATTAGATCCAAGTATTGGTTCATAACGTCAAACTTTAGAGATTGTCTCCAACGCTCTTTAAGTTCTGTCATATTTGAAGCAAAGCTTCTCTTATCAGGATCGGTTTCAAAGTGTTCTGTTTTTTCATAGTTGAACGGCTTCTTCATCAACTCGCTAACATGCTTGTTAACTTCCTTGATACGCTTCTTCATCAACTCAGATGAAAGTTGAACAACTTCAAGTTTGCCCGACTCCAATTCATCATCAAACTTATCTTCAAATGCAGATAGTTTCTCTACATCCCCTTTAAGTAAGAACTGCTTTCCATAATCAATTCTTTCCAAAAACAACTTGAAGGCCTTCTCAGACAAATCATCATCTATTTTCTTTTTAGTGAAGTGCCAATTCTGAAGTGATCCCTGAAGGATTCCACCCAAAATAACTTCTTTACTGTATTTGAGATTTGGAATTATAGAGCCGAGAACGTCGCTTTTCTTGTCCTCATCTTTTTCTGTGGAGCTCATCTTCTGAGCGTAACAGCTGCTCATTGTAAAACTGATCGCAGTCATTAAGACACATAATCTAAATTTCATAATATTTATATCCTTTGTACTTTTTG
>JAGSHJ010000383.1 GCA_023954595.1 Bacteriovoracaceae bacterium
AAAAGCACGCGACGGCGATATAGGCGATTTTCGCCCTAACTGCGCGGATATAAAAATGCCATGGAAATGGGTCTCTATTGTTCATTATCTTGAAGACGATACCCAATACCACGTATCGTTTCAATAAGAGATGACTCAGGTGCCAATTTTTTTCTCAATCCTGCGATATGAGTGTCAATTGTCCTGTTAGTAACATGGACATCATCGCCTATGATTAGATCAATTAAATCTCTTCTTTTATGAACGGTCCCAGGACTAGAGGCCAGGGTTATCAAAATCTGGAATTCTGTGTGGGTGAGCTTGATTTCCTCTCCGTTTAGCTTAACTCTGGCCTTGGCCTCATTAATGCTTAGCTTCCCAAAAACCTTCTCATCTGAGGCATTACTCTGAATAGGAGAGCTCTTGCGCAATTGAGCACGCACTCTAGCTTGAAGAATATCAATATCAAATGGCTTTGTGATGTAGTCATCGGCACCAGCATCAAGGCCTTCCACTATGTTTTCTGTCTCAGCTAGAGCAGTTAATAAAATAATAGGGGATGAGGATGTTTTTGTACTGTTTCTGAGCTTTTTACAAATCTCAAGGCCATTACTATCTGGAAGCATACGATCAATTATGAACAGGTCATAATCGTTACTTTGGATCATGTCCATTGCCTCTTTGCCAGTTGAGGCAGAGTAGACCATATAGTTTTTAAATTGGAGCTGAAGCACTATAAGCTCGCGAATATCGGCCTCATCTTCAATTACAAGTATTTTAAATTGTTCGTTTTGTTGCATTTTGCACCTTGTGTGCAGGGATAGTACCTAAATATTATAAAAGAGAAAAGTGAGGATTGTGTTAAGGAAGAGGGACCAGAAGGTCCCTCTTTATGCTTATAGGTTCGAGTTAACGAAATCCCAATTTACTAGACTCCAAAAGCTCTCGATGAACTTAGGACGAGCGTTTCTATAATCAATATAGTAAGCGTGTTCCCAAACATCGATAGTTAGAAGTGCTTTTTTGCCATGCTTCATTGGCGTATCAGCATTGCTTGTGTTCATGATTTCAACTTTTCCGCCGTCTTCAATCAACCAAGTCCAGCCAGAACCAAAGTTTGTAGCTGCACTGTTTGAGAATTCTTCTTTAAACTTGTCAAAAGAACCCCATTTTTCATTGATCATGTCAGCAACTTTACCAGTCGCTTCTCCACCTTTACCTGGGCCCATACAGTTCCAGAAAAAAGTGTGGTTCCAAGTTTGCGCAGCGTTATTAAAAATCCCGCCTTCAGACTTCTTGATGATGTCTTCAAGAGACATGTCAGCAAACTCTGTGTCTTTAATTCCAGCGTTTAGTTTAGTCACATAAGCGTTATGGTGTTTGCCATAGTGATATTCAATAGTTTCTTTAGAAATTTGTGGCTCGAGAGCGTCTTGCGCCCAAGGAAGCTCCGGTAGTTTGTGTTCCATGGTATCCTCCGTTTTGTAAGTTTAAGGTATTTGTAACATAAAATTCAATATTTGCCTTAACCACTCGCATAAGGATAGAACTTATTTCCAACTTGACTGAAATATTTCGAACAAATTCTCCCCAATTGACTTTGATCCCCTAAAAGATACAGTTATTAAAACTGCTTTTTTGGAGTCTTTCTTATGAAGCTTATTTGCCAATTTATATTTATTCTAGCTTTTGGCTGCTCTAGTTCGCCTAAAAATGCAAAACATGTCGACTACGACGGGGCCGACCCGGCACAAACTCCTGAATGGGTTTATGCTCCCGACACAGGCTGTGTTGAGAGTGAACAAATATGTGCCGCAGGAGAGGGGACAAGCCTAGGGCAAGCTGACCTAAGGGCAAGAAAAGCATTGGCCGCGGTTTTTGAAACCAAAATCGAGTCCAAACTTGATATTCACCAATCAAGTTTCAGTGATGACGAAATTTCAGAGCTTAAAGAGACTATTGATAGCCAAGTAAATGAAACTGTAGATGAAATTCTAAAGTCCACGGAAATAAGTAAGCGCTTTGAAAAAAATGGCCTGTACTTCTCCCTTGCAGCACTAGATAGATCTAAAACATCAAAGTCTCTTTTGGCGGAAATAGAAGCTATAGATAATGAGCTTGTTCATCTCTATACACTAAAAAGAAAAAGCTCCATTAAAAAAATGATGGGACTGCTAGAGAAGAGGGCACTTTTAAGCGACAAGTTACTCGTTATAAAGGGCGTGATAAATAAGGCCCCAGTTAGCTTTGCTCAAATTCAAAATATAAAATTCTCATCAACTGGTTTTAATAAAATCTTTGTTAGATTCGAGGAACAAACTCCAACGACACTATCAAAGTACTTTCTTCAACTGATGACCAATGCTGGTTACCAAATCAGAAAGGATCGAGCAGTAGATTATATTGTGGATGTTAAGTACAAAACAGAAGAAGCTTTTTTAAATGTAAAAGGTTTTAAAAAGTATGTGTTTTCCTTTGTGGTTGAGGCCAAGAGTAATTTAGGTGAGAAAATAGGGACGTTCACAATAAACGAAGTCCAGACTGGGCGTGATGAGAATGACGCTTTCTTAAAAGTTAGACCGAGAATACAAAAAGAAATTGAAAATAAACTGAATTTACTGAATTTGAAATAAAGGATTAATTTATGAAAATTGCTTTGATTTTTTTATCACTACTTACTGTTAGTTGTTCATCATTTAAGGCCGAACGTGTTGATGCCAAAGAGTCGGATGAGAGAGCACTAGAAATTACAGACAATTGGGTATCTGAGGATACGAGAAAGGCCATTAAAGAAGTTATTAAACAAATGGAGAAACATCCAAGGTTTAAAAAACAACTAAAACGATACAGAGGCGAACCAAAAGTTTTTGTGGCCGAAGTACAAAACAACACCAGCGAAGCTTACTTCCCAATTGGTGATATGAATGATGAGCTTCTTTTTGAATTATCAAACTCTGGAGAGTTCGTCCTTGTAGACGCTGCAGCAAGAGAGAAGATCCTAGATGAAATTACTTATCAAAATGATGGGATGGTAGATCCTGCAACTTCAAAGCAAATCGGAAAGCAATTGGGTGCGGATTTAATGATCTTTGGAAACGTCTACATGAAGCCTGAGAAAAGAGATGGCAAAACAATTAAAGAGTACTCTGTTAATCTTCGTATGACAGATATCCAAAAAGGTATTGAAGTTCTAAGAACTAGAACGAAAGTATATAAGTACTCTGACAAGTCTTCATTTGGCTGGTAGAGGCTCCAAGGCCTTTGAACTATGCCAATAGTATACAAGCTTCTTTTAATCTCATTTTTGTCGGCCTGTTCTCTTCAAAGTAGGAAGGACCAGGCCGAAATTAGACATCTTTTTCAGATTAATCAAACAGACAAGGCCTTAGAGGTCTTGG
>JAGSHJ010000016.1 GCA_023954595.1 Bacteriovoracaceae bacterium
AAAAAACTGATTGAACAGCTTCGTTTGGTTATTAATAATGCGAAGCGTGTGCCAACTTTCAAGACGTGAAAACAGGGGGTTAGGAGGTCACTAGGTGTATAAACCTTATACACTGCCTGCATAGCTGTACAAAACTTGGACGGTATATTAGTTAGTAGCTGTTTAAAAACATAGCAATCTAGTTACTTTTGGAGGAATTATGAGCTCTAGTGAATTTTCAACGACAAGTGATTTCAACCACTTGGTTCAAGTATCAAATCTATGGGATGGAATACTGTTTCTTTCTTTGACAGGTTTCATTGATTCCGCACGTTCTGAGACGATCATTAATAAGTCACTTAATAGAATCCAACAAACTGACGCTCCTTATTTAGTAGTAGATATCTCTGGTGTACAGGCTATTGACTCCGCAGTCGCAAAACACCTGTTTGATCTAAATAGTGCTGCCTCTTTAATGGGATGTGAGACTGTATTTTGTGGTCTTACACCAGCAGTTGCCCATTCAATGGTGTCTCTAAACCTTGATTTTCAAAGAGTTAAGACGCGTACAACTATTCAGTCGGCCCTAAGATATTGTCTAAATGGCCAAGGCTATGAAGTGAAAAAGAATAAGCCAGCTGAGATCTAATTTTGGAATATATAAATGTAGGGCAGAAAAATGCCACATTCCATTTGTTTCATGGTGACTGTGAAGATTACAGGCGAGAGTTTGTGCTCCCTTTAGAGAACGTCCTAAATGATAAAGGGCAGATTAAGATCTTTTTGGATTTTAGAAAACTCAGCTACTTAAGTCAGCGTGAGGCATTGGCCGTTGAGAGGCTCAAACAAACTCTAGATCTACTCAATTTAGAGTATGAGTACGAGAACATGCAACCTTCAGTCTCATTGGCATTCTCTCGTTGGATGTCCAAGTAAGTAAACTTCAGCATAAAGGGTTTTGTTAGTGGAAAATGTTTTTAAGTTCTCAACGAATTTAAAAAATGAAAAAGACATAATGAGTTTAGTGAACGGTGTTTTTGAATTAGGAACACGTTTAGAACTATGTAAGGTTGATCTGTGTAAGACGGCCACGGCCATAAGTGAGCTTGCAACCAACCTTGTAAAGTACGCAGAAAATGGAAAAGTAGCGGTATGCGCTACTTTGGAACAAGATTATGCGCTAGTTGAAGTTGAGTCAATTGATGATGGACCGGGTATTCCGGACATAGCAAAGGCCATGAGTGAACACTATAGCTCAGGGACCAGTTTAGGTGTGGGACTGCCAGCGATTAAACGTTTGTCAGATTCCTTTGAAATCGAATCCTCCACGCGAGGTACGGTGATTAAGATCACCAAAAGGATTGGCCGAAGCAATGATTGATAAAACTGTATTTCCTATTTATTCTTATCAAGAGATTGGACTCTTTCTTGAGATTGTTCATGACCAACTAAAAGAGAAGCAGGTAAACTTCGCAACCATATCAATGGTTTGTGAAGAACTTGATGACTTTCTCACCAAGTGCCGGGATCGCCTAGATAGCTTCATACTTCTAATTGAAGACTCAATTAAAATAGAGGATGAAGTGAATGGTTTTGATGTAGGGGCCTATGAAAAAATAAAAATCACTAAGAGTAAACAGGGGATAGAGTTAGCTATTGAAGGTCTTGTCCTTGATTATAAATCACAACTCCAATTTGAGAGAAGACAAAACGACAAACAGAAAAGTGGTTATGTTCAACTTTTAAATGAATCACTTAAAGAAAAAAATAAGCAAATTCAAAGAATGTATGAGTCAAAGAGCTACCTTATAAACTTTTTGGCCCATGAAATCAGAAATCCTCTAACAGCGATTCTAAATTCTGTGGAATTGATGAGGGCAGCACCAGAAGCAATTGAGAGTTTACAGCTGGACAAGGTTTTAGAAAATGTATCAAGTGATATGAAAAAACTAGTCGATGAAGTCTTAGACTTCTCAAAGTTAGAGACAAATAAATTGCAGCTTGAGCTTTCAGATGTTCCTCTAAAACAATTTTGCACAGAATTTTCAACTTATGGGAAAACTCTTGCGGAGAGCAAGGACCTTGAATGGAAAACCTCTGGAGTCTCGGAACTCAATGGAGTCGCAATAAAAGCTGATTCTTTTAGGGTTCGCCAGATTTTATCTAATCTTGTAGGTAACTCGATTAAATTCACAGAGCAAGGCCGTATTGAAATGAGCGTTGGTGTTGAACAAGATAGGGCCGTACTTGGGATTCATGATACGGGCAAAGGAATTAAAGATAAATTTCAATCATCCATCTTTAAAGAATTTAGCCAGGAGAGTGCTGCCATTAGTAGGGAGTTTGGAGGCTCAGGACTTGGGTTAAATATTTGTTACAATTTAAGTCAGAAAATGAACGGGGAGCTTTGGTTTGAGTCTGAGGCCGGAAAGGGCACTTCATTTTTTGTCAGCTTACCGTTGAGTTAATAGGCCCCCTCGATTGAGAGGGCCAAAGTCATTAGTGAAAGTTAAATTGCTTTAATTCGTCAATGAGATGGTTTTTGATTCGATTTCCAGATTCTTTAATCGCATGATCCACATCATTTGATATCCTCTCGATCTTCTTTTCAAATTTATCATCTCTTAAATTCTTCTCTGCAGCAGACACTGGGAAAGATGCTCCAAGCGTGGCACCAAGACCAAGCCCCACAGATGCGATGGCGAAAGGGTGAAGGCTATCCACAAAATCACGGCCGTGGATACTCTCTTTGGCGTTGTGTAGTTTTTCGCTAGCTCTTTGTTTTAAGTTGTGGGCCTTCTCGGATCCAACCTCTCTGGCATGTTGAATCTTTTGAGTACCCTTGTGTTTTAACTCTTGTGCTTTAGAGCTAGTTTTACTTGAACCATAAGAAGAGTCGCTTTTGAACTGCTCACCTTTGTGTTGTAGATTAGATTTCGCTTCATGCGCTTTTTCTTGAGCACGGTGCTTGAGTTCCTCACCTTTGATTTTTGCTTTATCTACAGCTTCGTGAGCTTTAGTTGATAGCTCATCCTTTCCTTTCTGAAACTGTACTCGGCCCTTATCTACAACTCCTGAAACCTGACCTTTAAGTCTTTGCTCATAGGTTACATGTTTTTGATCTTCCATTAATAGAAGAGTCCCAAGGGACAAAAACATACTACCCATAGGATTGTTTTTTAGGTGCGTATAGGTTGAACTTAAGCTTTGTCCATGTGGATAGAAGATGGCATCGTCCAATATCGCTCCGGGGGAGAGTCTTGTACGAGCATAATCTATGTCCTTTCCAATTTTGTCTATTTGGCCATGAACTTCTTTTTGTAATATTTCACTACTTTTCTTAGTGTCTTGTGATTTCATTTGATTTCTCCTTAAACATTTCACCCATGTGATCAAAAGACTCCATAGAGCGATGCGGAGTGAGGCTATCGCTTGAGAGTTTTTTCTTTGCGGTTGCCATAAGTGCCATACCAATTAATAGAAGGCCTACACCAGTAATTAGAGCAGCAAGCCACCAGGAAACAACATATCCAAGTGCTATGATAATTGTGGCTGCAATGGCCTGAACGCCAACAAAAGCAACTATGGATCCTGTTGTAATGGAGACTGCACCTTGCTTGATAAGAGTGGCCTTCTCCCCAAACTCGGTTCTTATTAGATCAGACTCTTTTCTGACTAATGTTGAGAAGTCCGAGAAGAACTCGTTATACATTTGTTTCCAATTTCTGCGTGAGCTAGTCTGGTAATCATCTTTATCATAGGACGCACGATGATAATGTCGATCTGGCTCATACGGCTCACGTCCTATGTCGCTTTCTCTAGAGCGTCTATCGTGTTCATAATCGCGGTCGTGATCAAAGCTGTGCTCTTCCTCTTTGTGACTACTACCTGTGTAATGATCAGCTCGAGCTATTCTATCTCTCTCTCTGAGGTCTTTCTCATTTCCATAATAATGGGTAGAGAAGTCTCGATCAGATGATCGTGTCTTTTTACTAGTGTCTCTTTGACTTACATTGCGATTACGTCCAGACATGTCTCTGCCTTGGACGTTTCCAGGCTCTGCATTGTAGGCCGAGCCAGTTCTTGCTGCTGCTTCAGGTCTGGATATTGCCGAATTTTTTCTTCGTGATTTAATATTCTCGTTTCTATTTTCCATGATTGGCTCCTTTTATATTTGTTCTTTTATATGTTTTTCTTTTTCTCATCTTGATTGCTGTATCCTCTTCCTTGCTTGTTTGGAACAGAACCACTTACATCTCTTGGGTGACCAGTGCCTGCACTCTCTGCAGTGTCTACTCTTGGATCCATTTGAGGATCAAAATCATTTTCTGTTTTGGTCTGTGCCGCACCGGCGTTTCTTAGATTCGAATTGGTTGTGGTAGAAGAGTCTTTATTGTCGTATTGGACTTTAAAGGCGTGTTTTCCTAAGCGTCCAAACATACTTCCTGCAAGGAGGGAAGTTGCAAATAGCGCGGCCGGATGCTCACGTCCTTGAGTTTCAATGAAGTCTAATAGGTCTTGGGTGTCGCTGTCTTTTAAGCGGGTTTTTAACTTCTCTGTCCACTGGGCACCTTCAGAAAACCAAGAGGAGACGATTTGTTTTTCTTCCTTATCCTCATCTGACTGGTCTTCTTTTAAAGACTTTGCCGCATTGTTAAGGCCTGTCTCAACATGCTTAATGTAGTGTATGAACTCTTGCCCATATTTATTAAATAACTCCATCAATGGCTCAAGACCTTCTTTGCCATATTCTTGTAATTTGTCGCTTCCTAGTTCTTTTGCTCGGTGAGCAAAATCTTCATTTGCAGAAGAGCCTCCTCGTTGTTGGCCATTAAATTGCTCTGTGTTCATAAATCCTCCCGCTATAAAATTGGCATTGCAGTTTGCGTATATAGTTGCAAAGTCCATTCCAAAGCGTGTCGAACCAACGTCTAGGCCAGGCATGTTTAAAGGTGAAAAAATGTAAGCTTGAAATTAAATAGTTTAATGTCGGGCTAAAGTGCTATCGGGTCATTTGTTTAATACAGAAGTTGACCTTTACACTGTTGTTATTGAAGGGCACTTTTGTTTTAAACTTTATATTCACATCCGTTGGTATGATGATCCCATACGCTTTTGGTTTGAATTCCGTTTCAATACGTTCAATTAAAGATTCAAAGTATTTAGTCTTACTGCCTTTAATCTTTATGCGCTTTCCATAGGGTGGGTTGCAAATGAGAAAACCGCCCTGAAGTTTTTCTTTTTGTTCTTGGGTCAGTTCATCGAATATGTCGTGGGTTGAAATTGTTACATGTTGCTCACTTTTGGCCGCCGGATCTATGTCAAGGCCAAAGCAGTTTTCGACTAAGTCCAATTCGTTGACGTTTGATTTCAACTTGTCTGTATTTACAATTTTCCAACGTAAAAATGGAAAGTCTCTATTGCCGTTTAGTTTAAAAAAGCTCTTTGCTTCAAATAGAAAGCTACCTGTTCCACACATCGGATCTACTAGTTTTTTAATTGGTAGATCTTGATCTTTAAAAAGTTCAAGTAAAAGACATGCAGCATAGCTCTCTCTTAGGGAGGCCTTGCCTCGATTAGTCCTAAGGCCTCTGATGTGAAGAAGTTCACCACTAGTATCAATACTTATCGTGAGCATATCGTGATCAAGTCTAAGGTATACCTTTTGAACTGGAGCATCTTTATGCTGCTCAACTAGCTTTTTAGTAAGAGCGTTTGCCTTGAAGTATGTGTTTAATGCTTTTACACAGCTTTCTTGTGCCTTAGAAGTATTTATAATTCTGGAGTTACTTGAAGAGATTCTCCAATCAACTTCTTCTTGAACGAGATACTCTCGCCAAGGTATCTGGCCTATTGTCTTAAATAGCTTTGGAAAATCACGACACTTTCTTGATTTTAGTCTCAAAAGAATGCGAGTTGGGGTCTTTAGAATCAAATTTAGGGAAAGTCCTAGTTCAAGCTCACATGAGAACTCAATACCACCGCTTAATACGTTTAATTCGCTAATCTGATTATAGACGTTTTTAAGCTTCATTTCGGCCAATACAGTGTTTTCAAGGCCTATAGGACATATCAAATAAAATAAATTCATAGCTTCTTTTAATGCGCTTGGCCTTTCTTGTCATTATAAAGAGGATAATTTATAAGGACTTATGTTAAAATTGATCCCCCATAAGGCCAATAATTCAGATATTCCATGCCCTGAAGTCCATTTCAGCGTGGAAGGAAACTCATTGCTAGCAAGCTTTGGCCTTGAATTGAAATCACCCGTTTTCACAAGTGACGAATTTAGTGAAGGGTATAAGAATTGGGGACTTTGGGATTATGATGTTTTTGAGCTGTTTTTAAGTAAAAACGAAGGCACAAAGACTCCCTACCTTGAATTGCAGGTTTCACCACTGAACCAGCAATTGGCACTTATGATCGAAACACCACGACAGAAGTGGTTCTATCCTGAAACTATAGGCCTACAAACTACAGCACTAGTAGAGGGCAATATGTGGAAATCCACTATCAAGATTAACCTAGATGATATTCCGGGTTCTTCTAATATCGTTTATGGAAATGCCCATGCTATTTTGGGCAATCCTCGCAAGCACTTTTCACTTGTTCCTAATACAGAAAGTGCACCTGATTTTCACAGGCCTGAGCTATTTAGAGAAATTACTCAATTGGAGACCAAATGAAAGGCGTCCTTACACTCATTCCAACTCCAATAGATGATGAGAATCCATTGGAACAAACTGCATTTAATTTACTTAAAAATGCCGTTGATTCAGGCGACATCATTGCTGTTGAAGAGGCAAAGACCTGCAGAAGGCGTTGGCTTCACTGGGGCCTTCCTAGAGAGGCCATTGAGAACTTTGTTCTATATAATGAGCATACTAGAGATGATCAGGCCCAGGAGTTGATGCAAGAGCTATCTAGTGGCAAAAATGTCTACCTGATGAGTGACTGCGGGCTTCCGGCATTTTGTGATCCTGGCCGTAGACTGGTTAATCTATGTCATGAAAGAGCAATCAAAGTCACTGCGGCCCCTTTTGCAAATTCTATCGCACTAGCAATGGCCTTGAGTGGCTTTGACCATGATCGTTTTATATTTGAAGGTTTTATCCCGGCCAGAGGTTCTGAGAGAACAAAGGCCCTAAAGAGAATATTGTCTCAAAAAGAAGTTTCTATAGTTATGGACACGCCATACAGGCTTAAAACCTTGTTGAGTGAGATGAAAGAGCTCAATGGAAAGCGTGAAGTCTTCATTGGAATGGAACTAAATACCTCTGAAGAAGAGCTGGTTAGAGGTAGGCTAGCAACGCTTGTTGCACCAGAGGGCAAGAAAGAGTTTGTAATGGTTATTGGAGGCCAATCTTGAGCGAAGAAAGAAAACAAGATCATATTGAACTGACGTTTAAGTCTCAAACCGCCGAAAGCCAGAACTATGGGCTTGTGTATGAGCCAATGCTTAGCCCACTGGACGCAGATCCGGATATAAGCTTTGATATCGTTGGTAAAAAACTTAAAGCTCCTATTTGGGTTTCAAGCATGACTGGCGGCACGGCAAAGGCCAAATCAATTAATAAGCATCTAGCAGGCGCTGCTGGAAAGGCGGCAATTGGTATGGGACTTGGTTCATGTAGGTCCTTGCTTGACTCAAACGATAGACTTGAGGACTTTAGTGTCCGTGAGCAAATAGGCGATGGAGTATTGTTTGCTAACCTGGGTATTGCCCAAGTCGAGCAGTGTATCCTGGACACTCAGGTATACAAGATTGAAGAGATGCTTAAAAAGGTCCAAGCAGATGGCCTAATTGTACATGTAAACCCACTACAAGAGTATATGCAGCCTGAAGGGGATAGGTACAAGCAATCGCCAATCACCACCATAAAAAGGCTTATTGATGAGCTTAAAGCACCAATAATAGTTAAAGAAGTTGGTCAGGGGATAGGCCCTGAGAGCCTACTTGAGCTTTGTAGACTGCCTCTTGAGGCAATTGAGTTTGCAGCGTTTGGCGGAACAAATTTCACAAAATTAGAACAGGCTAGACATGACGCGTTCAAATCGGGTAAAAAGGGCGAATTATTAGATTTTGCCACCATAGGCCACACCGCAGCAGAAATGGTTGAGTGGGTAAATCGTATTCTGAAAAAAGATAAGGTCCTTTGTGACAAGTTCATTATCTCTGGGGGAATTAAATCCATTGTTCATGGATACTCGCTTAGAGAAAAAATTAATGCTCCTGCGGCCATTGGTATGGCCTCTGCCTATTTGGAAAAAGCATTAGTTAGTCAGGGTGCGGTTGAAGACTTGATCAGTGAACAGATCGAGGCCTTAAAATTGGCAACTTTGTTTTTAAAGAGGAGCTCTTTTGAAAACGATTAGTGGTTTTTCCAAACTTAGTAAAAATGAAAAAATAGAATGGCTCGCACAACAGTTGAGTGGGCAAGAGCAAGAAGACTTTTTAAATATAAAAGACTTTTGGCATTCGGACGAACAGACTCAGAAGGTGATGGATGACTTCAGTGAAAACACCATCAGTAACTTCTATTTCCCTTTTGGTATCGCTCCAAACTTTAGCATAAATGATAAAGTCTATCATGTTCCAATGGTTATTGAAGAGAGCTCTGTCGTTGCGGCAGCAAGTAAGAGTGCTAAGTTTTGGCTTAGTCGTGGCGGCTTTAAGGCCAAGGTTGTCGACTCTACGAAGGCCGGACAAGTTCACTTTATCTATCAAGGTGACAAAGAAAAGTTATTCTCCTTTTTTAACATCAATAAAATTAATCTTAAAAACGCTGCAGCTCCTTTGGCCGTTAATATGGAAAAAAGAGGCGGCGGTATTAAAGATATCTCATTAAGAGACAAAACCGACAGCTTAGAGAATTACTATCAGTTGGATGTAACTTTCGATACATGCGATGCAATGGGTGCAAACTTTATCAACTCTATCTTGGAGAGCTTTGCACAAACCTTCCAGGACATGGCCGCGCAGCACACTTTCTTTAACGAACAAGAACAACAAATCCAAATTATCATGTCGATTCTCACAAACTACACTCCTGAATGTAGAGTTGTAGCGAGTGTGGAATGTGATGTTGAACAGCTTGGAGAGTTCTCAGGTGGAATGGACGCGTTTGAATTTGCTCAGAAGTTTGAAAGAGCTGTTCAAATAGCTAAAGTCGATGTTAACCGCGCAGTTACCCATAATAAGGGAATCTTAAATGGTATCGATGCTGTAGTGCTTGCTACCGGAAATGACTTTAGGGCCGTAGAAGCATGTGTTCATGCTTATGCTGCTAGAGATGGGCAATATAGAAGTCTGTCTAGCTGTACTGTTAAAGACAATAAATTTAAATTTGAATTAGATATACCACTAGCACTTGGCACAGTTGGTGGACTTACATCCTTACACCCAATGGCAAAGACTTCTTTGTCTGTATTAGGTCACCCGGATGCAAAAGAGCTTATGATGATCACTGCTTGTGTGGGCCTTGCACAAAACTTTGGAGCAGTTAGATCTCTTGTAACAACAGGGATTCAAAAAGGTCATATGAAAATGCACCTTTTAAATATCCTAAATCAACTTGAAGCAAATGAAGAGCAAATCTCATTGGCAAAAGATCGATTTGAAGACCACGCAGTTTCATTTGCGGCAGTAAGAGAGTTTTTAGCACAGACCGCTCCGGCGAGATAAGAGAGGAAGAGAATTAATGAGAGAGCAGACCTATTACGGGCACGGTAAATTATTGTTAAGTGGCGAGTACTTTGTTTTAGATGGGGCCAACTCATTGGCGCTTCCATGTAAACTTGGTCAAGTGATGAATGTTCGTCATGCACGTAGTGATAATCCTACACTGCATTGGAAGAGCTATGACAATAATGGGAAACTGTGGTTTGAAGCAAAGTTTGAATTATGGCGTTTCCGTCTTCTAAGTGAAGAAACTCAGGCCGCAATAGATCTACAAAAAATTCTAAGACAAGCAAGACATCAAAACGTTCATTTCTTAAGAGAAGAAGTGGATACACATGTTGAAACAAAAGTAGAGTTCCCACTTAACTGGGGACTTGGCTCAAGCTCAACTTTAATTTATAACATCGCTCAGTGGGCCTACATTTCACCATTTGAGTTATTGTCAAAGACCTTTGGTGGATCAGGTTATGATATTGCTTGTGCCCAGAGCATGGGACCAATTGTATATTCCAATCTAGGTGGAACTCCTTCATGGCAAAGTGTTAACTTTAGCCCGCTATTTAAAGACAAAATCTATTTCGTGCATCTAAATCAGAAACAAAATTCTAGAAGAGAAGTTGAAAGATACTACTCAATGGCCTTGGAAGATAAGCAATCTCTTGTAAAGCAGATTAACTCTCTGACTGAGGGGATGAGCGGAGCACTAGATCTTCAAGAGTTTGAAGCATACTTGTATGAGCATGAAAGTCTATTGTCGAAGTCATTAGATATGCCAAGAGCAAAAGATATCCACTTTCAAGATTACTGGGGGGCCATTAAGTCTCTTGGTGCATGGGGAGGAGACTTTGTTTTAGCAACTTCCGACAGGCCTGAAGAAGAGACTAAAGAGTACTTTGCTTCAAAAGGCTTTGAGACAATTCTTCGTTATGAAGAAATCATTTGCACTAATCCTCTAGATGTTTCCGAAACATTGTCTCAACTTAACGAGCGTTTAAATGAAATTGAAATATGATAGGGGAAGTGTTGTTTGCACGGCCCCTTCAAATATTGCCTTAGTTAAATATTGGGGTAAAAAAGACATTCAAATACCCCTTAACCCTTCTATAAGTTTCACTCTTGATACTTGCTATACTAAAACCAAGGCCGACTTCGAACTGGGAGATACTCAAACTCAAATTGAGTTTTACTTTCATGGTGAGTCCAAGCCATCGTTTATTCCAAAGTTAGAAGTATTTATTGAGAGAGTTAAAGACCTATATCCATGGCTAGGTTCTCTTGCAAAATTGACTCTTCATTCTGAAAATTCTTTTCCTCACTCATCAGGAATTGCTTCGTCGGCCAGTGGCTTTGGAGCAATGGCAATGTGTTTTGAAAAGTTTAATAGCGAAGTTTTAGGAGAAGAAATTGATCTTGATAGGGCAAGTAATGCTGCAAGACTTGGATCTGGTAGTGCTTGTAGAAGTGTCTTTGGTGGATTCAACCTATGGGGGGAGTTGACTGAAGACTTAGGTGATCAGAGCTTATCGAGTCAACTTACAGATATTCACCCAAATTTCGATGATATTAAAGATGCAATTTGTATCGCAAGCTCAGGAGAGAAAAGTGTTGGCAGCAGTGCCGGGCATTCTCTAATGAACAATCATGTTTTTGGTGAACAAAGAATCAATCAGGCCAAGGATAATTGTAGAGAACTTTTGTCTTGCCTTAGATCTGGCGATGTTTGGAAAGCAGGTGAGTTGATAGAAGAAGAGGCCATGACCCTTCATGCGCTAATGATGACCTCAAGGCCTTCATACATGCTGATAAGGCCTAACACTGTGGCCATGATTGAAGTGATTCGACAGTTTAGAGAAGATGAGAAAACACCAGTGTTTTTTACTCTGGACGCAGGCCCTAACCCACATGTTATATATTTTAATGAAAGTCGCACCCTTGTTGAGCAGAAGCTACTACCTAAGCTCAAAGGCCTATGCGAAAATGAAAGAATCATAATGGACCAAATAGGAAAAGGTCCAAAGATACTGGAGAGCTCTTTTGAATAGTTTTTGCGGAAAAGTTTTATTGTTTGGAGAGTACTCTGTAGTAAAAGGCGGCAATGGACTGGCCCTACCCTTTTTTGATTATTCTGGAAGGCTTGTAAAAAATTGTGAAGGCGTGGACACAGGTCTTAAAAACTTTGCAGAATTTTTAAATAACTCAAGTATCCTTAACTCTACCTTGAATGTGGAAGCATTTATGGAAGACGTTCAAAGTGGCCTTCGTTTTAAAAGTGATATCCCACAAGGTTCTGGTGTTGGTAGCTCTGGTGCTCTTTGTGCAGCTATTTACTCAAACTATCATAGAGAGAAAGGCCTTGAGAGCATTCAAAATAGCTCTAACATGGCCGAGATTAAGGACCATATGTCATTGATGGAGTCTTTCTATCATGGTTCTTCGTCCGGACTTGATCCACTTATCTCATTGGCCCAAAAGGCCGCACTAGTTAAAAACAGAAACAATATTGAATTCGTTGATTTTAAAAATGATCCTAAACTAAATCTCTATTTATATAATACAGGTGTCAGTCGTCACACTTCACCGCTTGTTCATGAATTTTTGAAAAAGTGCGAAGAACCTGAGTATGAACAAAAAATACAAGAGTTCATTCAAATCTCAAATGATCTGATCCTTTCATGTATGATGAGTGACTATGCTCAATTCGATGATCTATTCTATCGTTTATCCAAGTGGCAGTATCTGAACTTCAGGCCTATGATTTGTTCTTCAGTTGATTCACTGTGGTTGGAAGGTCTTGAGTCGAAGGACTTCTACCTTAAGCTGTGTGGAGCTGGGGGCGGCGGGCATTATATCGTTTATGAAAGAAATCCAGGAAACGAAAAGTTTTCTAATGCCCGCAAAATTAGTTTCTAGTTAAGCGGTGGCTCTTTAGATTTATTCTCAGCATCTTTTACGATACTAAGTTTGACTGATTGGGACATGCTTTTAGCACCCATGAATTCATTGTCATTTTCTTTCCAGTCTTCACTAACCATTGCTGCTTCAGAAACACTTCTTTCGTATTTAGTAGCACGTTCAAATTCAAGTCTCGCATGCTCAAGTAGTCCAAGCTTGGTTTGAATTCTCTGTACCGGAGCACAGTGAGCAATAGATTGAAGAAGAGCTTCGATGCACTCTTGACGAGTTTTCTCAGTGTATTGTTCGCTTATAAATCCACTCATCAATAATTGAGAGTTTGATATTTTCTTTCCAGTAAGAGTCCAGTTTCTGGCCATGGCCTGACCTACAATTACACTTAAAAAACCGATACCGCCTGAAGAAGGTACCAGGCCTACTCTATTGTGGTTAAATGCAATTGATGAGTCTTCTGAACTAACTCTTATGTCGGCACCTAGTGCAAGCTCACTAGCAAAGTCAAAGCTTCCCTGGGCCAAATCCATAACGATTGTCTGTGGAAGGTGGTACATAGCATGAACGATTGTTTGTAGCTTCTTGGACATCTTAGCAAGCTTCTTTGCACTCATGTTGCTAAGTCTTTCTTTATCAATTCCTTCAGAGAAGAATTCGTTCTCACTCGAAATGAGAATAGACTTAATTTCCACTCGATTTGTGGCCCAAGCTAGAATTGATTCTAACTCAAACAAATTCTCTAAGGTGATACAAGGGCATCCCTTCTTGAATGAAATGTTTAGTGTTCTTGTAGACTTGGAAAGTCCAACTTTTAATGTACTGTAACTGAATAATTCGTTCATTACCCCTTCCTTGGTTTAATGAGTTTGCGCGTCCTGCTAATAATATTTTTGAATGTTAGAGACTTAAAGTCAAACGAGTTTCAGGATTATTCCGTGAGTGGAGAATTTTTAAATACTTATGGAGATAAAGTGGATCTAAAAGGTAAGTTTTTCAGGGCTTGAAGTGAGGTTTTGAATATGCTCGGCTGCCGTAGCAACCGAGCTATAAATTATGCTTTTCCGTTTTCTTCGATGAAACGCTCAGCTCTAATAGCGGCCATACAACCTGTGCCTGCTGCACTGATCGCTTGACGGTAGTAAGAGTCTTGAACGTCACCACAAGCGAATACACCAGCTACATTTGTATCTGGGTGTCCACCACGAGTGATGATGAATCCGTGGTCATCAACTTCAACTTGGCCTTTCAAAAAGCCTGTGTTTGGAGTATGACCAATGCCCATGAATAGGCCATCTGTAGCACGATCTGACTTTTCACCGGTTTTAGTGTTAACAACTCTAATACCAGTCACACCAGTTTCGTCGTGAAGGATCTCTTCAACTTCGCTATCCCAAACAAATTCAATTTTTGGGTTTTCAAAAGCTCTCTCTTGCATAGGCTTAGAAGCTCTTAGTTCAGATCTTCTGTGAACAACATATACTTTAGAAGCAAATTTCGTAAGAAATGTAGCCTCTTCCATAGCTGTATCACCACCACCAACAACGTGAACTACTTTATCGCGGTAGAAGAATCCGTCACAAGTTGCACATGCACTTACGCCTTTACCGATTAGCTCCATCTCATTAGCCAGTCCCAAGTACTTTGCACTTGCTCCAGTTGAGATGATTACAGTTTGAGCTTCTACCATGTGCCCGTTGGCACAAGTAATTAGAAATGGTCTTTTAGAAAGGTCAACGTTCTCAACCATAGTTGCTAGAAAGTCAGTTCCAAATCTTTTGGCCTGCTCTTTCATTTTGTGCATAAGGTCAGGACCCATAACTCCTTCAGGAAAGCCTGGGAAGTTTTCAACGTCAGTTGTAGTAGTCAACTGGCCGCCTGGCTCAGAGCCTTCAATTACTAGTGGTTTTAAATCAGCTCTAGAAGCATATAGAGCTGCAGTGTATCCAGCAGGACCGGATCCTACGATAACAACTTCTCTTTTTTCTGGTTGCATGGTTTTACCTTTTTAGATTTATTCTTCTGTTTCAACGCCTAGCATTTTCTTAACGTCTGCTGGACGGTCATCTTTGTCTGGATTCATTTCGTAAAATGCTTTTACGCTAATAAGATCATCAGGGTTTGGAGCTTTAGCAGTAACTGTATATTGTTCACCAGTCATGGCGCACTCATATTTATAAAATTTCTTTTCTTTTCTTCTTTTGGCCACGTTGCCTCCTCAATAAATTTAGATGGTTATTTATAAATGAATTCTTGCGTCTAATCAAGGTTCTTTGATACCATAGCAATATTAGTTGGTATGCAAAATACCATGTCAAAGCTCAAGGAGGACTGTTTTGACGCGTCTAGTTGCGCTATTCACACTTGCGTGTATTAACCTCGCTTTGGCGATGGACTATTCAGTTGAATTAAACCAAGTCTCAAGCTCTGGAAAGACCGTTCTAGTCAATAAAGGCTATAACGATCAAATAAAAACAGATGATTACGGGATTCTCCTTGCTAAAACCAGGGTAGAGAACCAAGCAACAGGACAAACTTATTCAGTGTACAGGCCAGTTGCAAAACTGAAGGCCGTTCGTACCTTGTCTAATTCTTCAATTTGGATTGCCTTTAAAGTCTTTATTCCTAATGAGCTTAAAAAGGGCGCAAAACTTCTACTATTGTCCGAAACCGCTTTATTGACTGGCAGAACCGATTTAAAAATAGAAAACAAAACTGTTGTCGGTAAAAAGGCCCAAATTGCTAAAAACCTCAAAGAAACACTCATTGATGACGGAGACTTTCTAGCAAAAAAGGCCAAAGAGTATGAAGATGGTGATCTTTTAGTTGATAGGGAAAAGCACTTTGACTCAGATGTAACCTTGGTTAACCTCGATATCTGGGAAGAAGGGACGCTTGAGGGGACTTCTGAGTATCAGGGATTTTATGAAAGTCCTCATGCTGAAGTATTCGCACAAAGACATCGTGTTCATACTTTTGAGAAGATGGCCGCTGCCTTTATAAAAAAGAATTCTCGTGAAGACATCACCAAGGCCACATTATATGCAGACCAAAAGCGTGATCCAAACGTGCCAGAATTTCAAGCTAGAAGCTTAAGAGGCTCCTATCATGATCGAAGCGCGCATGAATCTTATCTTCGAAAAGAAGAGGCCAGAGAACTTCGTGCCGAACTTTTAGAAAAAGGTGAAAGCTGGTCGGATGAATACTCAGATGAGGAGTTAGGCCAGATCGTTTATAAAGTAGGTGTGGTAAACGAACAAGACAGAGTTAGTTCTATAGGAGCAAAGAGATTCAATTACCAAGTGTATGGCTCTTTTGGTTTGAACCTTCTGAATAATGAAAACTTATCTGATAGAGAGAACACTGAGCCTACTCGTTACGACATAGAAGGTGCTTTTGAGTGGTTCTTTACCAATAAAAGAGACAAACCTGCAAAGTTCTCTGTTGAATTGAGTGCTAGAAGATCTAAAGACTCTTTCACGACTGGGGATTTTAATGCCACAAGTGTTGAGTATAGTGGTGCTGCCCATCTGAATTGGTATCCGTTTTATTCTCCGAACACTATTGGAAAAAATATCATTTATGTTGGGACTTTATTTCGTTATGGCTGGGCCAGAAGGGAAATACCAAGTCTTGGCGAGAAAGGTGATTATCAAGTGATGTCGTTTCCAGGAGTTCGTGCCGGTATAAAATATAACTTCGCCAATGGTTATGGTGTGCGAGCGACCGGAGCATTTGAAAATATTTTAAGTGACCGAATCATCAGAACTGAAGATGAGGGAGAGTTGCCGGATCGAATTGGACATCTTGAGGGTAAATTATCAATTGGACTAAGTCGGTTTTTTTAGCTTAAACTGTTTATATGAGAATTATATCAATTGTATTTGCTTGTCTTTTAACTACCACTGCATTCGCTCTAGAGATAGACGAAAAGCTCACTCTTCGTATTGTTAAAACATCAGAGTCTAAGAAGACTGTTTTAATTAATAGAGGTAAAGAGGATGGGCTCGAAAAAGGCAACCACGCCAAGTTCTATTTAAGTGTAGGGGTTGTTGCTCGTGGTGTTGCAGTAAAAATTTCTCCAACCCGTTCTGTTTGGGCACTATATAGACTTGTGAATGCCAACTACATAAAAGATGACCAGGTGATGAAGCTTAAAATCACAGCACCTGTAAAAATCACAAAGGACGAATCTAGAACTCTTGTCGATGATGATACTCCATCAGCAATTAGCACTGATCCTAGAGACTTGGGTATTCCTTTGGCCGCGGGTGCTGAAGATATGGACTTTAGAGATCCAACAGACCCAAGAATGTCGGCACTAACTTCTCAAGCAAATTTTGAATCAGCTGACATCTCATCAAGAAATAGAGAAATCTTTGGCTCTCTATTTTATGAGAGCCGTTCATCTACAACAACTTCTACTAGTGGCCTTGAGTTTTCAGGCACAGATATGACTATGCAGTTTGATGCTGGATTTGAGTACTACTTTAAAGATGAAAGCAAATGGTACTCAAGACTGTCATTGGTTGGGATCTTTAGAATGCTTCAATCAAGCACACTTGCTTTTGAGGGCACCGAGGTTCAAGAAGATGCAAGCTTTTTTGGGGGAGGAGTTAACTGGTACCCACTTAATCGCCCAAGCCAAGTGTATCAATTAATCCCGTTTGGGCAGGTTGCCTTCATGATGGGAAGTATAAGATCAAACTATAATGTTCAAGACTCCCAGAGTGCCACAGTGGCCACTCAGGAGCTATCCGGCTCAGTATCTATGGTTACCTTTGGCGGTGGTGTTAAGTACTTCTTACACAACGGTTGGGGCGCAAACCTGAAGTTTGAATATCAGTCTAGAATTGACTCTTTCGCTGAAGATGAATCATCACTGCAGTGGGAGAAGAGCTCTTCTGGTCCAAGATTGATGACTACGTTAAGCTATCGCTTCTAGCTATCAGATTTAAAGTCTTTAATGATTCTTTCTAGTTGAGCTTGAGACATCTTAAGCTGACTTGCATCTAGCATGGAAAGTCTTCTTTTGATGATGTCCTCGCTTGTCTTTGGACGCTCATCAATGAGGATTCTTTTGATTTTCTCCTCGTCGATATCTTGATCCTTAGGATACATACCAACTATTGAGCGCTTTTTGAGGGGGCGAAGACTTAGGTCGTGCTTGAATTTCTTGCCCTGATCCTTAAACATCATCTCCACAACATCTTCGGCCATTACTCTGAAGGTTGTGTATTTTCCACCGACAACAACATACATATTTTTATCAGGGCTGAAGATCTTGTGTTGTCTTGATACCTTGCCTCTTTCTTTGCCTTTTTCAGCAACTAAAGGCCTAACACCTGCAAACGTGGAGATTATGTCTTCTTCTTTCACGCCAGCACTTGGGAAGTATTGATTTACAGCATCTAGGAGATAGCTGATTTCATCTTCACTTGCCTGAATGTTAAAAATATTTTCGTTCGCGTCCAAGGCCTTCTCTGTTGTTCCGATTAAGATAGCGTCCCTTTGCGGAATAACAAAAATAACCCTGTTGTCTTTGGTTTGAAGAACCATCGGGTGGGAGAGTTCGAGAGATTGTTTTTTTAACCAAAGGTGACTTCCTTTGGATAAAATCATTTTAGGCTCCCAATCAACTTGAAGCTTTTTTAATAATTGATCAGTAAAAGGGCCTGT
>JAGSHJ010000433.1 GCA_023954595.1 Bacteriovoracaceae bacterium
CCAAGACCCTTGTCTGGCATCGATACCAAACATTGCTCCAAGCTTTTGAATACCACCTCTCACACCATACATCGTACCGCTGAATTGATTCACAGAATCAGAATCGTTATCACTCCAGCCTCCATTAAAGTTAATTCCAGCATAGGGCTCAATAAGAAAGGATGCGCTCGAATAAAATGAGACACACATTAGAGTGATCAAAATCTTCATGATTTTTCTCTCCTAGAGAATTTTAAAAATTGATTGGGATAGATACGGATACCAAAAAGTTTTGTCCTTCGAGGTCACTTTCACTGCCAGGATCAACTTCATCATACTTCCAGCTCATGTACTCTAAGTTCAGTGATATAACAGGAAAGCCTTTATATCCAACACCTAACAATGAACCTGAGGCATCTGAAAATTCTAGTCCTGGAGAATCAGCGCCACCGCCGATCCCAAGGCCTGCCCATACTTTAAAGAAGGCAGGAAACTCATAGCCTACAAAAGCGTAGTACATTTCAAGATCGAGGGTTTCATCCTCTAAAGATGTCCCCTCTTCTTTAGCGTCGACAGAAAATGTTCCTAATCTGTAATCAAATCCGCCAAACAGGCCCATGTATTGAGCGCCAAATTTGGCACCATAAGATGGACCTGTAAAAAGGGCCTCTGTAGAGGATTCTTCCAACTCTCCCGAAAAACTCATTCCATAGTAGGGCTCAAAAAGAACCGAGCCCCAAGAGGAGAAAGAAATTAAGAAAAGAGTTAGAAGTTTAATCATTTATACCCTTAGATATTTAACGGCAAAGAGATACTCAAAAGATAGTGAGACTCCTTAAAGTCTGAATCACCACTTAGTACACCTGCTTCAAATTCATCATACTCCAAGTTTGCCATCTCAAAATTAAGACTTACAAACGGTAAACCTGTGTAGCCAACGCCGAGAATCGTTCCAGAAGGACCAGTTAAATCAGTGTCCTCAATTTCGCCTTCCCCGCCAACAATGTATTCACCCCAAACTCTTAGAAGAATCGGAAAGTCATATCCAATAACAGCTGCATATAGCGTTGATGAATAGTCGTCATCACTTGCGCCAGAGTCATATTCGATAGTGAAGCTTTGAGTCCTAAAATCAAGACCACCAAATAGACCAAGTTGTTGAAAGCCAAGTCTTGCACCGAAAGTTGTTCCTGACAGATCACCCTCAGATGCAGATCCATTCTCCCAGCTACCATTCATGGCAGCACCGGCATATGGCTCAATTAAAATTCCAGCTTTTGCGTTTGCGATGAAAGCAAAAAACAACAAGATCAATAAATTCTTCTTCATGATACTTCCTTTTATCAGTTCTTATTAACAATCCTTGTTAACTTTTTCTTAGAAATTTAATGGCAAAGAGATAGATGCCAACACACTTGCTGCATCAATGTCATAGTCAGTTCCACCAACTTCAACTTCATACTTCTGCTGTCCAGCTTCAAGATTTAGACTTACAAATGGAAGGCCAGTGAATCCAATCCCAAAAACGTAACCGCTTTTAAAATCGTAATCAAAATTGTCATCGCTATTTTCTAGATCCGAAGAAACAATATACTTTCCATAGAAACGAAGAAGAATTGGAAGATCAACACCTACGAATGCAGAAGTGTTTGTACGATCGTAGTCTCCTGCGCTACCTGCATTGAAGTCAACGCCAGCAGATAAAAGAAGAAAGCTATATCCAAGACGTGCACCAGCAAAGGCACCTGCTTCTGTTTCATTTTCGTCACTTGGTACATCAGTTGTTGTGACTATTGTTCCATAGCCTGCATAAGGTTCAATTAGAACGCCAGCAAAAGACTGAACGCTCAATAATGCGGTGATAAGGGCAACTGCCAGTTTACTAGTTCTCATTTAAACAACTCCTTGTTTATTTTCGCGTTACGAATTCCTAGGTTAATTTTAGATGAAAATGAGTCGTTACGGGTAGCATGAGCAAGTTTTGCGCAGCTATGCATAGGCAATATTTTCACGGAATCTTCCTTGATACGCGTTTTGTATTCTTAAGCCTATGATAACACTCTAGATTTATTAGACAATCACATTATCAAAAATTAAGGTTCGAATATGGAAATTTTTATTTTAATAGCAACAGGCCTCTCTGTTGGTTTGGTTAGTTCTTTTTTTGGAATCGGCGGTGGCTCAATAATGATCCCCGTGCTCTATATTCTTTTTCCAAAACTTCCACCAGCGGCGATTATATCAACTTCACTAGGCGCGATTGCGCTCAGCGCATCTTTAAACACTCACAGGTTCTACAAAGCTGGCCTTACACCTAAAAAGCAAATTGGGGTTGCGCTATTTCTAGCAACAGGACTAGGTGCACTGATTGGTTCTCAATTTGTCTACATCCTGCCTGCAGCACTTTTGAAAAAAATCTTTGGAGGTGTGTTATTAGTTTTATCAATACAGGTCTTCTTAAAGAAGAATAGCTCTGGCAATACAGACCAACATGAGGGCAAATCATTAATTTTAAAAGTTGTATGTTTTGTTGGTGGTTTTATTTCAAGTGTTACAGGACTTGGTGGTGGAGCGGTCTTTGTCCCCTTCTTCATAAGCCTTGTGAAGCTTCCTATGAAGTTAATTTCACCGTACTCCAATATTGCAATGGTAGCGGCGGCAGTGACTGGACTTGCGCCACACTTTTTTAAGGCGGGAGAATTTAGTTTAAAAAGTGAGCTTGCTCAAAAAGCATTCATTGGTCATGTGAACATTCTTTTCATTCTGTGTTTATTCTCAGGGGCTTTTGTTACTTCAAAATTTGGTGTGAAGTTAAATTCAAAAGTCGACGAGTCTCTAAAGAAACTTCTCTTATCAATTCTATTGTTTGGACTCGGACTTAAAATCTTAGTTGGCTAAACGAAAGAAG
>JAGSHJ010000536.1 GCA_023954595.1 Bacteriovoracaceae bacterium
CCTATTATGAAACAAATCATCAGGGAAATAATTGGTTGTCATGCCAAGATGGTTAGGCCGGTTAGGAGCACTCTTAACCGGTCTCTAAAAGAAGAGGAATAAGTATGGATGAATTATACAAAATGATTTTTAGAGCAAGATATAAAGGGGTTCATGTTGAGAAACTTGTTCGCTTCGCGAGCTCATGTAAAGCCAGAGAGATTCTTAGTAGCGAGAGCCGCAAAAAAGACCTTTTTCGACAAGTTTTTGAAGGTGCGGAAATTGATATCGACAGTATCGAGACCTGGAGCTTTGCCAAGTACATAGAGGAATCATCAATTGTTATGGATACATCTAGAAATTTAATTTTTGTTAATTAATGGAGGCGTTATGCGAATAAGGTTCGAGAGACCAAATTATTTTAATCACACAAAGAACTGCTTTAAGCACGTTGAAAAGAGGGTGAAAGAACGGTTCGATGTTCAAATGGATGAGTTTGAACATTGTCTTCTTGTCGACCGTATTGAAAAAGGAGTTATTGGACCAATTGGAAGAGTTTCCACCCATCAATTTTGGGTAAGCTTTCAAATTAATGGAAGAACTTGTTATGCATTATACAATGAGGCTTTCCAAGTTCTACAAACGGTCTACACCCCGAAGATGTTTGAAAAACATCGATATAAAATAGCGGGCTAGGAGAATCAGTGGAAGATCATATCTTAAGTAAAAATTATGAACTTGAAGAGGTTAAGGAAATCCTAGATTCCAATTGGAATGGAATGAGAGAACTTTTTAACAAGAGGAATAGTAAAAAGCTATTGAAGCGTTTTGATAATGAGATTTTAACTTATTTAGCAATAAATCCTGCAATCGAACTATTAAAGAAGTTAAACCTTTTCGAAACATTCCATGAAGCAAGCCATAAAGTTAACGACTTCGAAGACTTGGGTGAGCTACTTACAGATTTTTTAATAATGGGTCTAAGTGACCCTGTAGAAGTTAATAAAACTATACTAGACCTTGAAGGAAAGATAGATGGTCTAACTATTAATGTACCAAAGAGCTCCATTGAGATCTTTGAACTCGGAATAAAATTAAATAACTGTTTGTCCAAAAATCACAGAATCCAAAAATATTTTGGAGATTATCTTCTAATAGCTCTTTATAGAAAAGAGACTCCTGTTTACGTGGCTGAGTTTTATATTAGCGAGGGAACGATAAGATGCACTGATGTGAAGAGGTTAAATAATATAGGCATGGAGCCACCTGAATATTATTTTGTAGCTGAATTAGAAAATCTCCTTTTTGAGAAATATGGATTGAAGCGAATGAAAGATATTCCAGCACCTTGCGCACCACGTGTGATGTATGACGAGATACCATTTTAAGGAGAAGCTTTGAGTTATTCAAAAACAGATAAAGTATTTTTAGCAATTAGCGAGATTTTCAATTCAGAGTGCTTTCTCATTTCTGAAGTACATTTCTGGAAAATTATGGGAGAGCCCTCTCGGTCGCAGAGATTTAAAATTTACAATGATCTCTTTAGGCCAAAGGATGAACGAATCCCGGTTTTTCAAAAATCAAGCTCAGAAGGGGCTCCAGTCGTTAAAGTTAGCGCAGACTTAATCGAGACTATAAAGGAGCAAATTATTGCTAGTTGCATAGGAGTAGCTAATGTCGAACAAAGAGAACAAGAAAAAGAGGCGTAAGGCTGAAACTCAAGGCGGCGGTCAAGGTGTCCCTGAAGAGCTTTGGA
>JAGSHJ010000259.1 GCA_023954595.1 Bacteriovoracaceae bacterium
ACATTTGCACTAGAAAATGAGGATCTCTGCCAAGCACTTCGCCGGCGAGTGAAACATTATAAACGGGAACATCCAGCGTTGAGCTCCCAACAAATTGCCAAGCGATTTAATATGTCTTCTTCAACTCTAAATAGAATTGAAAACCAAGACATCAAGAATCCAACCATCGACCAAGTCCTAAAAGTACTTCGCGGCACTGGCGAGACTGATGACCTGCTTGGGTTCATTGAGGAGTTTTATCCGGATATCGCGGATACTTATAAGAGGGTTTATTCGGAGAATAAGGATAGAACTTTTATAAATACTGATATTGAAAAGTATTTTAGAGATAAGTCGACCTTCACTATTATGCTTTTAGCCTTTTCCGGTAATGGCACTTCCAGGAGTGAAATCGTTGAGTTACTTGGTAATTCAGGCTTAAGAACACTGACAATGTTGATTCAGTCAGAAGTGCTAACGGAAGACTCTAATGGTGTGATTAATAAAGGGAGAGGAAGGGATGTCAATATGTCCCAAGAGGCTTTAAAAGATCTCCTTAGCAATACTATTGAATCTCATTATAAACCAGAGAATTTTGGGACAGGATTCAACTTTTTGAGCTTTCAAACGAAGCAGGCGGATAGAAATAAAGTAATGCCCAAAATTAACATAGTTCTTAAAGATGCTTTTTCTAAAATACATAATATATTAAATGATTCTGAAAATAGTGGAAATGATAAAATTTTTATCGGTCTTGTTTCAGATTCAATTCTTGAAAAAAAGGCTAGGTTGTAATGAAAATACTATTAATGATAGCAATACTTTCTTCTATTTCTCTTCAAGCACAGGTACGGGAAAGGGTTCTAACAGACGATATTAGCGGTGGGGGAGGGAGACTTCTTTCTGATGATATCAGTGGTGGTGGAGGTCGGATTGTTGGAGGAATTGAACTTCTTAACTTGAAACGAATTTCTGGGACTACAAAATATGAATTGAAAGATGCGAGGCCTACAATCAAAAGATTTATAGAAAGAAGTGGAAGAGCAGATTTGGCAATTAAAATGATGGATTTGAAAATAATGGCTGATTTTAAAGATATCGCTGAGATCACTTTAAAAGACGGAACAGTTTTAAAAGCAGAAGAACTACTTAAGTGAACTTACAGTGAATCGATGTAATCTGTGACGATTCCATAGGTTTGCATTAGTAAATCGCCAATATTGTTGTATTTTTGGCTCTTACTTTTTGGCATCTGTTTTTCATATTTACTTAAGTAGAGGACAATACGTGTAAAGGCGGTGCCGAAAGCATCGTCAAATACTGGATAAGTTTCTTTGTCGACGAGTTTATACCAGTGGTTTTTTAGAGTTATTAAGTCACCTGGAGTAGAGTTGTATCTCTGGCCAGCGATGTGATAGCCAATTTGCCATTCTCCCTTCATTGGGAGAGTTTCTGCGACCCATACTTCTTTTGTTTTCCATTTGAGTTCATCTTCTTTAAGTGAACCGATGTTATCAGGTAGGTCGTAGCCGAGAGTCCATATTTTCCGAAGATCACTGCCAATTTCATTTTGAACTTTTCTCATTTCGCTTAAACTTGATAGAGTATCGCTAAGCTTAAGCTTGTCTTGATTAAGACTTTTGTTATCTTCGATGTTTAGAAAAATAGAGGCATCTCTTTGAAAGTCCTCGATGGATTCAATGTGATCCTCAAGCGCCTTAAAAAAGTATCCAGTGTGAGTAAGACCAGCGACAGTATGGTCTTCTTTGTCGAAACTAAAATCAACTTTCTTTAAGTTCTCTTTAGAGTTGAGTAGAGCGTCTTTGAGTTGGAAGTATGGAGCGAATATTCGTTCGATGTCATCATTTTCTTGAAGAGTGATGTGAATGAGATCAAGATCTGATTGGTCGAATTCATTTTGGAAAGTTAGTGTTAGGAACTGAGCGCTTTGTCTGTAGGTGTCCGTTGATTCTAGAAGCTGATCACGTAATCCTAGCTCGGTAATTTCCGATAAGATAAATCCGTTTGTTTGGGATTTTATTTTTTTGAGATCTTCTTTTGCTTTATTGAGTTCTATTTTTGAATCATTTAGTTTTTTTAGTAGTCCTTTGATTCCTTGGTAGGCCTTGAGGTCCTCGGCTAGAATATCGGTGACTTTTTCAACTTCGAGTTGATTATTGGAAGCAAGCCTGAGTAGGTTTAGGTAATCCCTAGCTTTATCTTGGTAGTCCTCAAAGGCTAGCTTTTGAGTTTCGAGCTTTTCACCACTTGCTTTTCTAAAGGCGAGTAATTTAGATTCATAGCTTGTTTTTGCTTTGGAGATGGCCTCAAGGCTAATTGCTTGGGTCGATTCTTCGCTTTGAGTTGAATCAGTATTAGCTACTGGTCCAGAGCTGTCTTTGGAGCAACTAACGAGAGTAGCTAGGAATATTAGTAAGATATAGGTTTTCATTGTCGCGATGCATTGTATCGAAAAACTGCTCTTGGATGTGTGTTTGTGAAATAGTTATATGGACACTAACTATTTAATATCTTTAGGGTTTAGTCTTTCATGCCTGAGGCGAGTCCCTCTCGCTTGTATATAGACAATATAAACATGCCCATCCCTTGGGTTTTCACAGTAATAGATCGAATTTTCTTCAAGGACTAATTGAGAGAATAGGGGGTTAGAGGTCAGTAGTTTTCCGGCCAGCGGGTTGTGGGTAAGTATCAACTTTACTTGTCCAATGAGTTCATCAATTTTCTGATAAGCTAGTTCTGAATCAAAGTTCTCAGCAATGTGGTGAGCAATTTCTTCTAAGTCTTGTTTCGCTTTTGGGGTCCATTTAATCATCTTTTCTTGAGGCTCTCTTTAATCTCTGCCAATAGCTCCTCTGAAGAGATGCCTTCACCCCTCATCGCTTGAGCATAGCCTATGGCCAAGTTTTTATGTAACTCGACTTCCTCTTCTAGAGCTTCAAGTTTTTCAATAGGTATCATGGCAACACTCCTTCCGTTCTTGTGCGAAATTAAATGTGTCTCGCCGCCTGCCACATCTTCAAATGTTTCGAATAATGAACTTCTAAGTTCGGTAATTGTTTTTCTCTTGTGTTTATTCATAAGTACCTCAAGCCAAGTGTACATCTAAATGTACATATGACAAAATAGGTACCCTAATTAACTGAAATTACATCTGTGTTCTCACGACTTTATAGTCTTGAAGGACCTTTTTTGAGTCGAAGTTTAAAGTTAGATTGACGCTTTTTGAGTTCATCTCCGCACTGCTTTGAGACCCAAATATATCGCCAACAACAGGAATGCCTAGCCATGCGATCGCACCTGCTCCCATCGTCCCGTCTTCATAGGACATGGAGGATTTACTGTAGACCCAGGTTTCCGTTTTATCGGCGTCTTGTGATGTTATATTTGGGGCTCCGAATTTGTTCAGAATCATTTTTTGGGTAGTGCTACCTTTATGGAGAGTCTCTTTCAAGGTAATGGGATTGAAGGGATTTTTGGCCCCTCTTTTAGATTCAGATGCGCAGGAGTTTAAAAAAATGAATGGGATAAAAATTAATGCGATGAATTTCATACGACCTCCTATGGTGTGAGAGTTTTATGCCGTACATTCTTATAGTACACGATTTTAAAATTTTAAAAATATCCTTTCTTTTTAAAAATGAAATGAACATCTAGAGTGTTCAATAAAGGTTATGCTTTGATAATTAGCATAACGCCGTAGAAGAGAATTATTCCAGTGATTCCTTTTTGAAATAATTCTTCCTCTGTGTTGAAAAAAATTTTTTTTCCTATAATTAGGTAGGAAAGTCCACCAACTAAAATATAGAGAAATACTAGTGGCGAAAGTAACGTCGGTTTTAAAAATAAGAGTAGCCCATACTGAATGAGACCCATCAATAGGTAACCATAGGCAACGCCTGCTCGAGTAGATGCTTTATTTTTTGAATGTACAGAGGATGAAAATATAGTCAGAAGCCCACCACCCATATTCGTTAGTCCATGGATTGTGCCCATAATGACCTGATATATTTTTCTATGCCTTAAGATGAAGCTCGAGAGCTTTTGCGAAACGCTAGGGCTAAAGCGGATTAGTCCACTTATAAGAAGCATACTTCCTACGAGAAGATTCAAGTTTATATTTATGTTACTTATAAGAACAAAAAGGAGCCCAATAAAAACAAATGGAACGCATAAAAAATTAAACTCCTTCTTAAATTCTTTTGTCGAAACGCCAGGTTCGATCACTTGAAGAAAGCTAATACAAATAGATGCGGGGAGAACGATACTCAGAGTTTCATCAAAGCTGTTTCCCATAAGCATCAATGTGGGGGTTCCAAAAACAAGAAGGCCGACACCGATTATAGATTGAACTATTGAGAAGGTAGTAAGAGTTCCAAGTATTAGTAAAAAGTCCATTGCATACTTTTATCATTTGGTCTTTGAGTTGGCACATATTCTTGGTAAAGAGAGGTGGCGCACCGCTTCTTTCACTTAGGTAAATGATAAGTGCAAGTTTTTTAAAATGTGAAAATATTAAATACCTAGTAAGATGGAATCCTATGAAAGTTGTTTTACTCCATGATTGGCTCACTGGTTTTAGGGGTGGGGAAAGAGTTTTGGAAGTCTTTTGCGAGATGTTTCCTGAGGCTCCGCTATATACGCTTATCCATCGACCGGGATGTGTTCCTGGGAGTA
>JAGSHJ010000060.1 GCA_023954595.1 Bacteriovoracaceae bacterium
AAGGACTGCTAGAGCTAAGGGTGTGTCTGAAAAGGTGATCCTACTAAAGCACGTGCTTAGAAACGCGATGATTCCTATTATCACTTATACGGTAGTACAGCTGCCGTTCCTTCTTCTAGGCTCAATCCTTTTAGAGAGTTTCTTCTCTATCCCAGGGTTGGGGAATATGGTTATCAACGCCCTAAATGCATCGGACTTTCCAGTCCTCAAGGCCATCACTGTTTTGTCTGCGGTGGCATATATTGTTTTCACATTGGTTCAAGACGTCTTGTACACGATTGTGGATCCAAGAGTAAAATTAAAGTAGGAGAGTATGAGCGCAACAGAAGTTTTAAGTTCAGTTACTGACGATGAAAAAATACTAAAAGGTCGCTCCCTATGGGGAGATGCCTGGCAAAGGCTTAAAAAAGAAAAAAAGGCCGTGGTTTGTTTGTCCATTGTTCTGTTCTACGCATTGATCGCAATACTTTCTTGGACAGGAATTATTGCTGCTGATTGGGGTCAAGAGGTTGGGGCATCGTATTCGCCTCCAAGTGCTGATCACTGGTTTGGAACAGATATCTTTGGAAGAAGTGTTCTGACAAAAGTTATCCATGGAACGCAAATTGCTATGAGTGTAGGTCTTATCTCCTCTGCAATAGCTATCCCAATTGGGGTTTTCTTTGGTGCAATTGCTGGCTATTTCGGAGGCTGGATTGATGAAGTTGTTGTTTGGTTCTATACGACTTTTTCTTCAGTTCCTCAGATTATGTTATTAATGTCGATCGCCTTCATTTTGGGCAAAGGTATTACAACTGTCTACATCGCACTAGGTCTTACTTCATGGGTAGGGCTTGCCCGCCTTATTCGCGGCGAGGTGATGAAGCACAAAAATAGAGAATATGTCCAAGCTGCCGGCTCCCTAGGAGCAGGACATGGAAGAAAGCTATTCAAGCACATTCTGCCAAACGTATCTCATATCGTAATCATCTTCACTTCTTTGCAATTTCAGGTTGCAATCAAGTCGGAGGTAATTTTGTCTTATCTTGGTCTAGGTGTTTCAGGCCAGCCAAGTTGGGGTACAATGATAGATGATGCAAAACTAGAATTGGCCAGAGACGTTTGGTGGCAATTGGCGGGAGCTACATTGGCCATGTTTGTTGTTGTTTTGGCCTTCAATATTTTGGGTGACTCTTTGAGAGATGCCCTTGATCCAAAACTTAAAGGTAAGGATTAATAAATGGAATTATTAAGTGTTAGAGATTTAACTGTAGATTTTAATACCCCGGAAGGAATTGTAAGGGCCGTAAATGGTATCTCTTTTGACGTTCCTCAAGGCAAGACCGTAGGCCTTGTAGGTGAGTCAGGCTCAGGAAAGTCAGTAACTTCACTGGCCGCTATGGGACTTATTCCTAACCCTCCTGGTAAAATTACCGGCGGGCAAATTCTGTTTGAAGGTAAGGATCTAGTAGGTGCAAGTGATGAAGAGATGAGAAAAATCCGTGGAAATGAAATCTCCATGATTTTTCAGGAGCCAATGAGTGCCCTTAACCCTGTTTTCAAAGTAGGGGATCAGATTGCAGAAGTCTTAATGCTTCACAAAAGAATGAATAAAAAAGAGGCCTGGCAGAAAGCGGAAGAACTACTTCATCAAGTAGGGATCCCTGATCCAAAGGCCAGTGCGCAAAAATACCCACATGAGATGAGTGGGGGACAAAAACAAAGAGTTTGTATTGCTATTGCAATTGCATGTGAGCCAAAGCTACTTATTGCAGACGAACCAACAACAGCTTTGGATGTGACGATTCAAAAGCAAGTTCTAGAGTTGATGTTTGATCTACAAGAAAAGTACAAAATGGGTATGCTTTTTATCACTCACGATTTGAGTGTTATTGCTGATATCGCTGATGATGTAGTTGTAATGTATAGAAGTAACTTGGTAGAGAGAAACGAGACTAAGAAGATCTTTACCTCCGCTCAGCATCCATATACCAAAGGTCTGTTGGCGTGCCGTCCAAGCCTAGATAAAAATCCATCTCGTCTTTTAACTGTAGCTGACTTTATGGATGAAAATGGAAATGAAATTAAGGTCGATCCTGAAAAAACAAAAGCTGCTTCAAGACCAAAACAAGAACATGAAGATAGCAATGTGCTTTTAGAGCTAAATAATCTACATACACACTTTCCAATCAAGGGTGGGCTGTTCGGAAGAACTGTAGACCATTTTAAGGCCGTAAACGGGGTATCCTTTAAGGTTCAAAGAGGTAAAACTCTAGGCCTTGTTGGAGAGTCAGGTTGTGGAAAGACAACCCTCGGAAGAACGCTTTTGAGGTTGATTGAGCCGACTGCTGGCCAAGTTATTTATGATGGTGTGGATTTAACTAAACTTGATAAAAAACAAATGAGAGAAATGCGCTCTCGTATGCAAATTATTTTTCAAGATCCCTACTCTTCATTAAATCCAAGAATGACAATTGGCGAGACTCTGCTTGAGCCAATGGACTTACATAATATTGGTTCTAGTAAGAAAGAAAGAATTGATAAGGCCAAGTGGCTTATGGAAAAAGTAGGGTTGAGTGCCGCTCAATTGAGTAGATACCCTCATGAGTTCTCAGGTGGACAAAGACAAAGGATCTGTATCGCTAGAGCGTTGGCCGTGAATCCTGAATTTATTATTTGTGATGAATCAGTTTCCGCACTAGATGTTTCGGTTCAAGCACAGGTGTTAAATTTATTATTGGATCTTCAGGATGAATTTGGCCTTACCTACATCTTTATTAGCCATGATTTGTCTGTTGTAAACTTCATCTCTGATGAAGTTGCAGTTATGAACAAAGGTAAAATTGTAGAGATGGATAAAGCGTTTAAGGTTTATCACAATCCTGAAAACGAATATACAAAAGCACTTCTTTCAGCGATTCCAAAGGGAGTTCCTAAGGAGCTTCTTACAGAAGACGCTCCTTAGATATTTTTGTCAAAAAGCCTTCCTTTTAAAACAAGGAAGGCCATGGCAAAAACAAAGCCGTAATAAACATTCCACTGCCATACACCTTCGATTATAAACCTATTCAGATATACCGCTGTGATTCCAAAAACGTAAGCACCGATAACCGATACAAAATCTAATTTCAATTTCACCCAATTTTGCATAATTACAGAGCACATAAATAAGGCCAAAAGAGAGCCTGCTGTCCATGATGTGATTTCAAGGCCAAGAACAAGTAGGCCTTCTGATTTAGAGGCCACAAAGGCCACAATCATCAATAGCAGGGTAATAACCAGAGTGTCTCTAGTGTAGAATTTAGAAATTTCTTTTTTATCATTAGTTTCGTGGTGAATAATATCACTGTAAAAACTGGCACTTAATGCATTTATAGTGGAGTCAAGTGTACTCATCGTTGCGGCCAATACACCAGCTACCATTAGTCCTCTAAGCCCTTCAGGAAAATGATTGTTAATGAAATATGCAAAGAGTTGGTCATTAGAAACATCTGGTGCTGCGACACTTTGATAATGTGCCCAAAGAAGTGCTCCAATTGAAAGAAACAATACTGCGACACCTATTGAGAGGAAAGTGGAGATGATGATTGCTTTTTGAGCTCCTTTCATACTTCGATTTCCTGTAAGTCTTTGAGCAAAATCTTGGTCTACTCCATGAGTTGCCATATCAAATAAGATTCCACCAATTACACCAATGAAAAATGGATTTGGATTAGAAAAATCAAAAAAGGACATTTTGCCAGCATTGTGAGCAACCGCCATTAGATCACCCCAGCTTTGATCACTTATTTCCGGAATCAAATAATGTGCAACAATCCCTCCAAAAACAAACAGTCCCATTTGAACCATGTCGGTACGTACTACGGCCTTTAGTCCACCAATAAGAGTGTAGAAAAAAGTAATGACACAGATTATGAAAATTGCCCAATAAATGCTTAGAGAGAAAAATTGAGCAACCATTATAGAGCCTGCAAATAAACGAACTCCCACAGCAAGAAGTTTATTTATAAAGAAAAAAGTCGCACTAAATCTCTGTCCCATCCTAGTGCCTTTAAGTCCCATTACAGAATAGACTGTTAATCCTTGGTCATAGATCTTTGGTAAAAATATGAAAGCGATCACCAGGCGTCCAAAGAGTGCTCCGATATATATGTGCAGAAAAGAAAAATCTCCACCATATGCAAAAGCTGGGATACCCAGGAACGTTAATGCACTGACTTCTGTGGCAATGATTGAGAAAAGTGACTCAAAAAAGGTAAGAGACTTTCCAGCTAGGTACTGGTCGCTCACCAGATTATGCTCGCCTTTGGACGTTTTAAATTTGCCGGACTTGTATGCTAGGAAAAAAATGCCACTTAAATAGAGGCAAACCACCATTATATCTATAGCTGATATTCCAAAACTCATAAACTAAACCCTTGATATTCCATGAGAATTATTAGGATTAATTCTTACTAATTTAGTTCAATAAGGGCAATCCAATTCTGAGACCTTAAAAAAGATTCAGTACTCATGATTTCATAAACTTGAATTGTTTTTATACCGATAAGCAGTAGAGGGTTATGGATAACTATGCAGTATTCGGTTAAAGGAATAACATTTTCAAAAGAAGATCTCTTAACTGTGAAGTTAAAAGACATCCGTGTGGATAGTGTTTCACCTTGCCACCTCTTTGCCTTTTTTAAAGATAGGCCTATTCTTATGCTTCGTGCGGGCGATTATGTCGAAAAAGAATTTATCGATAAATACAGAGGTAGAGGAGTCGAGTCCTTTCACTCCTTAGATATTGCAAACCCTGATAATGGCCATAAGTATAAGCTTTTATTTAATCAGATAGATCGTTCAGTAAATGAAAGGCAGAAACGGCAAGCTAAAGATGAGCTTGTTAAGGTCTTTGCACAAGATTACTGGAAGAAAAGTGATAAAAGCTTCTTAAGCTTTGTCAGTGCGTGTTTTGACGAATTTTATAATCTACCAGAAGAAGTTATTACTGAACTTCAAACTAGTAGTGTGACACTTTATTCAAGAGCACTTCTTACAAGCTCAATTTGTGCGATGAACTGTATTATTCATTCAATTCTTGATTTGTCCTTTATTAGAGATTTATACAATGCCTCCTTTTTGATGGATTATGGATTGGTATCTGGTGGTGATTTCAATTATTTAATGTCTCAAGCATGTGAGAAAGAGAGAAACCTCCCAGGATCTGGGCTGAAGTTTTTAGAAGAGCGAACAGACGCTTTGAAAGAATCTAATGCCTTTTTTAATCATCCAATTGTCAGTGCGCAAATGGCACAAAAGTTTAAAGACTCATTTACTAATCCAGAAGTTATAGAACATATACGTTTTCATCATGAAAAAATTGATGGCAGCGGCTTTCCCGGTGGACTTTCATATGCTTCATTGTCTGACAGTGAAACACTTTTGATGTTCGGAGATAATATGACTCCTTTTGAAGAGCATATATTCAAAAGAGGTGACGGGGCAGTGATTGTTAAAGAGGCCTTCTCAAAGTTGGAAGAGCTCTGCAAGAATAGTACGCTTCCAATTCAAAGCTCTTTAGGCCTCTGGGCCCAGGCCATGGATTGGGCATGCACTGTAGAAACCCTCGATGAAAGCGAGGTGGCATAAAATGAGTCAAGATAAGATGAAGATTCTTAATCTCTGTTCTGACATTCATGAAGGCCTTGGTGAGATCTTTACCCAGTTACAGTGTGAAGTGTTTAAAAGAGGCGAAGCTGTTGATTACAAAACACTGGACTTTATTCTTGTAGATACAGAGGAAGAAGCACTCGTTGTAGAGCGTGACTTCGATGTCTTAAAGCATGATATCAGTACAGTATGTCTAGGACAGGTTAAAGAAATAAAGAAGTTCATGCTCGGTAATGGACGTTTATCGTTTGAGCCTAAGTTTTTAGAATCTAAACTTGGTCAATCCATTTTATATAAATTCTTTAAAAAGCAATCCAGTATCCATTTAGAAGAATCCTACCCAGGGCTTTTCAAAAATGTTGAAGGCTTTAAGGTTACTAATCACCTGGCCTTCGGTTCTAGCTTAGATGAATTGTCTTTAAAGGCTTTTGACAGTGAATTCAATTTGATTTCACTGAGAAGTTTTCTCGATCACACCCTTATGTATTTTACATACCTCAAGCAAGCTGGATTGGCGGGTGTTCCTTATGAGGTTGAGTATGCACATAATAAAGAATATTTTGCTGTAAATATCCATGCTCCAGTTAAAAACTTTGTAGCTGAGTACCTTGTTGACTCTTTTGGTGCTGTTAATCCATCGGATCCATTAAGATATTTACTTGCTGTGGCTGCCAGAAGTTCAGACTTCATGGACGTCACATTTGTGGAGGAGCCTGGCAAGGTCGTACTTAACGGTTTTTGGAGTAAGTCGGCCAGCGGTAAACTTGGCGGCCTGGCACTAAATAACATTAAAACAGCTGCTGCCACAATGGAGCAAGTTGAACGCAAGATAAAGTCTTATAAAAGCTCTGATGATCACGATGGAGAGAATAAGGTTCAAAGTGAGATTCTTCTTCCTAAGAGTTTGCCGGGTGGGATCCTGGAAATGGCTCTGGAAGGAGTGGATTCCAATTCTAATTTGGGTAAAAATCCTGAAAAGACCTCCGAGTTAATTGCGTTTGTCATTGGAAGATTTGAAGAGGTTTATCCTGATCATTCACTCAATGAGATGAATGAAGATGATCTGAGAAAAATATTAAAAGACTATCCTGACTCGCAGTACATTGAAAGTCTTAGCGACGATGATAAGAATGTACTCCTTGAGAGAATTCAAAAAAAGAATATTACAGATGCTTACGAAGAAGAACTAACAAGAGTTCGTTCTGGGCTTGAAGATGAAGGTGATTTCAAAAAAGAACTAAGCGATACCTTAAATGAAGAGGTTGTAAAAAGAGTTAGCTCTCACCTCGATGCAGAAGCACTAAATAGAATACTAAATGGCACAAATGATAAAGATGACTTCTCCCAAACTGTTGGAGGATCTGGAACTGAAAATGATGACTATTCTCAGACAGTCGGTGGCGGACCTGTAGATAAAGATGACTTTAAGGCCACTGTAAAGGGTCTAAAGCAAGAGAAGACAAAAGATGTCGCTCAAAGAATAGCAGGGGCCTTTGATGATATGTCAGGATCATTCTCTACCACTGTAAGTGGTGGTAATGGAGACTCTAATAAAGGGGTGATGAACTTTGTTAGTATGACAATGGATGGAGTTGATGCTCTTGATATTGATCCGTTGGCCAAGAGCTTCTTAAAAGAAAAAGCTCCTGAAAAACTAGCATCCGGGCTTATGCGTTTTGCACAAGAAATTAATGTTGATGTTGGTAACCTATCGCATGAAGATCTAATGATCTTTAAGAATGAAAAATTACCGTCTCTAATTGAAGATACATTGGATGATCAGCTCATTATTGATGACTTTGCCGAAGGACTAAAAAATCCATTTGATAGAAGAAAGAGCAAATTATTAAATAATTCTAGCCCAGAGTTTCAAGAAATTTTTAAGACCAAGTTTGAGCAAAAACTTGAGGAATTTGACGGCATCGACAAAGAGGCCGATGGCTATAATATTACAGATGAAAATCTAGATCAAGAAAGGCTACAGTCTATCGTTCAAGAGACTATGAGAGAGAGTTTAAATGAACAGTTTAAACTCGACAAGGCCAGCCGTGACGATATTGAAACAAAAGAAAAAGAGATCATTCAAACTCTCTCGGACACCTTCGCTAAAGAAGAGCAGGATGTTAAACAGATTGTAAAAGGCGCATCAGATAAGGCCAAAGAAAAAGAGACGAAGAAAGTCGTTGAAAATCTCTTTGCTCAAGCTCCTAAAGAAGGCACAAATCAGACTATGGAAGATTCTCAACTCTTAGAGAAGTTGAGTAAGTATCAAAAAGAAAATCAAAGATTAAGCGCTAGCTTGAAGGCCGCGGAAGTTAAGCTTCATGCATATGAACAGAGTAAAGACATTGTTTCCAAAGTTGCCAGTGAGGCCAAAGCGGAAGTTGAACAGCTAGATCAACCAGAGAGCGCAAAGGTATTTGGAGTTGAACTTCAGGCCAGTAATGTTGAGCCTGAAAAGGTACAAGCACTAAAAGAAGGTAAGCCTCTAGACCAAAACTCAATTGATGCTATTGCCAAGTTGGTGGAGAAAGAGAAGCAGATCCTTGAAAACGCTAGAAACGCTGAAGATATTTTTAAAAAATCTGAACTTGAATACCAAAAACGAGAGGCCAAATATCTGTTTGAGTTACAGAAAGCTCAAAAAGAGTCTAAGTCTAAAGATACTGTTGTTGAGAAAATAAAAGAAAGCGTAAAAAACTTAGTTGAGAAAAAACAAAAAGAAGTTGAAAGCTATAGAGCTCAGGTTGAAGAGCTTAACCAACGTCTTGCAGATGATAAGAGTATCAAGCTTGGTGTGGACCTTAAGGCCCTTAAAAAAGAGTACGATAGCACCAAAAAAATTGCTGAGATGTACAAATCAAAAGTTGAAAACTTACTAAAATCACAAAATGATAAAGACAAAGGTAATGAGACACAAAAGCTTATAACTGAGAATAGGGGACTATCGAGAGTTAAGATACAGCTTGAGAATAAGTTAAATTCCGAAATTAAACAAAGAAGTACTATTGAGAGTCATTTGAATAGGCTCAAAGAACAAGAGGCAAAGTTAAGAGCTAGAGCAGGCGGAGCTGAGGCCAAACTAAAAGAAGCACAAATAAGCATTGATAAGCTTAAAGCAAACGAATCAAGGCTAGTGTCTTTGGCCGAAAAAGGGGCACCTACTGATGCACCTGCAGACAATAAAGAGCTTGAAGTTCTTAAAGCACAAAATGTTCAGCTTCAGAACTCTTTAAAAGAGATGGCAGCAAAGCTCAAGTCCGGTGCAGCTGCTGCGGCTCCAACACCTGAAAATCAAGGTGCTAAGGAAAAACGTCTCGAGCAAAGTGTTAAAAAGTTAAATTCTGAGCTATCCAAGGCCAAGAACGAGGTCGGAGAACAGAAGAAACAGATGATGAAAATGAAGAGTGAGACCACAGGCCTTAAAAACAAGCTTAAGACTCTTGAGAAGCAGCTTGCACACGCTAAAAAGCCAGGTTCTAAGAAAGCAGCATAAAAAAATGACATTTTTGCTGTGCGAAAGTTAAGAAAATACTTGTCTTTTTCTTACGAAGCTCTTATAAATACTTCCACGTTCAAATTTTGTTTGAAAGTTCTTTAAAATATATGCCTCAGTGGTGGAATTGGTAGACACGCTAGACTTAGGATCTAGTGCTAACGCGTGGGGGTTCGAGTCCCTCCTGAGGCACCATATAAAAAAAGCAAGAGTTTAACCCACTTTTGCTTTTTTTTTGCCCATTTTTCCCAAAACCTTTTATTCAACTCTAATTCATAACTCATATCAATGTGCGAAATAACCTTTTGGCTTTAGTTGCCCTAAATAAATAACGATAAGTTCTAGGTATGAGTTTTAACTAAACTATTAGGAGATATGGCTATGAGTAGTGAAAGCAAAAAGTATAAAAGAAAGTGGAGCAACTACCTTATTTTTCCAAGGTTCCAACTCAGTCTGTTGGCCATAAACCTGTTCATCTTAATTGGATCTATCGGCGTTGTTGCCTATCAAGTAAGAATGCACTCTGAGGTTTTGCTTGGATTTGCCAGAAAACATAACCTTCACCTGAACCAGACATTTATTGAAATGATGGAAAACTTCAAAGGTGAGTTGCAGATGACCCTATGGTTGGCCGTAATGGCCAGCGTTTTAGTTTGTTTAATATTTACGGTTGTTTTCTCACACAAGGTTGTGGGCTCTTTATATAGGCTTAAAAGCTATTTTAAAGACATCGTCTCAAATGGGTATCAGGGTAAGCTTGTTTTTAGGGAAGGGGACTTGAGTCCTGAGATTCCTGAAATCGTAAATGAAGCAATTGAAAAAATTCAAAAAGATGAGAGAGAACCAGGCCAGGGTGTTTCCTAGCCTGCTTGCTACCAAAGCGAGGGATTTCTAGAAGTCTCGACCTTTTCATTCATCGTTCTTAGAAGTGAGAGTAATCTTTGTTTAGATTCCTCTCCTTCAATAACACCAAATGCTTGGGCGATAGCTTCCAAAGTACAAACGGAAGTGTCACTTGGCGCTTTTCTAAGTGTGTATACTTTCTCGAAGGGGCCTACGAGTTTTACTGCAGGGATTTCACCTAACAGTGGCTCTCGCTTATGAAATTTCTTGGCCTGTCTCCATGTCGCATCGGGTACTACAAGTTGCACAGGCCTATCTAGTTTTGAAACATACTCAGCGGTAAGTTCCTGTGCATCTTCTGTAGGGAACAGATATAGAGGTTGGTAGCCTTCTTTTATATCAAGTTGGAAATCAACACCGCGTTTTCCTCTAAGTGCTAGCTCTGATGATGTAAGTGACTTTAAGGCCAAAGATGAAGTGTTTGATGTGAGACTCAATTCCTTACAGTGCATAACCACCGTTAGAAAGGTTTTTGTGTCAAAGGATTGTATATGCTCGCAGAAGCACCAGCGCACGTTGATGCGGCAAACAGGGCACCTGTTTATATTGGTTGAACGTCTTCTGCTCATCTATCGAATGGTTAGAACATCACACGGAGCATGTTTAATTAAATGCTCAGTGAAGGAGCTATGAAAGTAATCTCTAAGCCCATGCTTCTCTTTAGTGTAGACGATCACTAGTTGGGTTTTATTTTCTTTAAGGTGATCAATCATTCCCTCTTTGGGGTTGCTGTGAAAAATACATTCACTTTTGGCGTGAGGGAAGTCAGAAATCAAACCATCAAAAATTTGTTTGATGGTTTTTCTGATCTCTATTTTTTGCTCTTGATCTGGGTAGAGGATTGGTGGCGCCATGTAAGGATAGCTTTCTTCTTTAAAAACATGCACAAACTCTAAATTGGCCTCTTTTAGCCAATCTACTTTTTTTAGTTTGGAGATTATGGCATTTTGGGCCTTCTCATCCATAGGCATGCTTATAACGATATTCTTCATGGTGCCTCCTTGTCGGTCTACTCCACTTCTTCTGTTTCTTCTTCTTCTACTACAACCTCAGGTCTTTGACGGTGAATATGGTCCTTTGATTGGGACTTTTTTTTGACCAGTTGTTTTTCCAATTTTGCCACGACATCGTCAAAAGTCTTGTATAGATCATCTTTGACAGAGTCTGCGTTCAACGTATATCCATCGCTGGCAAGGATTACGTGGGAGTG
>JAGSHJ010000537.1 GCA_023954595.1 Bacteriovoracaceae bacterium
GACAACAAAGGTGTTACTAGAGCCATTACAGATAAAGATATTTTGATAGTCGCACCATACAACATGCAGGTGAACCTGCTTAAAGAAAAGCTTAAGGGTGAGCTAAAAATTGGCACGATAGATAAATTTCAAGGACAAGAGGCCCCTGTGGTCATTATCTCAATGGCTGTCAGTGATGTGGAAGACTCAAGCCGAGGGTTAGATTTTGTGTTTGATATTAACCGCCTGAATGTGGCTGTATCAAGGGCACAGGCATTAGCTGTTATTGTTGCTAATGAGGGATTAGAACAGTGTCATGTGAATAGCTTGGGACAGATGGGGAAAGTGGGTTTTTTTTATAGATTGATAACAAAATAAATGTTGAAGAGGATAACCAATGGAGCTGGAAGAGCGCCTAAAACAAATTTATGAGAATGATGGAATGGAGAATTCATTTTTCATCGTTCCTTTTCTCACTATTTTATTAAAACATTCGCAGAGTGAAGAATATCTATGGATGAGTGAAAAATTCAAAGAAAGGTTCACCGATAAAGTACAAGGAGCTCATGTAAGTGATAATACTTTTATTGAGGCTGAATATGAGTCTATTTATAAGGATACTTTATCTGACCATGGGAGGAACTTTAATTCCTCCCATGCAATATCTCAAAAAATTACGGGTAGCGATAGTTGGTTGAAAGATTATATCGATTATGACGGTTACACTAAGGAAGGAGAGCAGGTTTTTGATGAGTCTCCTGGGCTTGAAAAACCGTATTATAAATTGAAAACGGATAAGGTGGGGGAGGTTAAACCCCTATTAAATAGTATTGATAAGAAAGATGTACAGAATCTTATATCAAAGCATAGGAATAAAAATACCTTCACAAAAGAAGATTTTAAGCTGTTTTCACAGTGGGCTGGGAAAAAGTACGATAGTTCAGATCAGGAACATATAAATGCCAAAAATGAACTAAATAAACTTTATGCTAAAACTGAAGAGTGGGCTAAATATGTAAACAAACAGAAAGGGTGGGGCAAACTTAAGATAACAAAAAGTTCTATATCCCCATCTGTTAATACAAAGTTTACAGATTATCACTGGGCAAGGTTATATCCTTCTGATAATGAGAGTCTTGCTTATGTTGTATCCATTTGTTCTAAGGCAGGTAGGGTAGGTTTTGTTGCAGGTATTGATACATATGATGCTAGCCCTAAAACGCGCAAGCAATACATTGATATTAGAGAGAAAGAGAATATTGAAAGCTTTTGGGCTGTGGAGGAGGGCGTTGGTAAATCTTTTAAAGAGCTTGGAGATTGGGCTATAAATGCATTTTCTGAGTTTACACCAACTTATGATGAAGTTTTAAACACTCTTTTTCCAGAAGCAAATAGCTCCGTGGCTAAATACCGAGGTGATAGTGTGAAAGATCAGGGTGCAACTGAAAAAAACACGATTAACCAAATCCTATATGGTCCTCCTGGTACAGGTAAAACATACAATACCGTTAATAAAGCTGTTGAGATTATATCTCCTGGATATGAAAAAGGACTAGAAACGGAAGGGCTGAATGAGAAAAAGGTACGTAAACAAATTAAAGCTGAATTTGAAAAGTATCTTAAGTCTGGTGAAATTGCCTTTACTACCTTCCATCAAAGTTACGGATATGAAGACTTCGTTGAAGGGCTGAAAGTCATTACTTCTGATGATGGGAAATTGGAGTATTTTATAGAAAAAGGGA
>JAGSHJ010000204.1 GCA_023954595.1 Bacteriovoracaceae bacterium
AATTTAGAGATAATATTGAGAGCTTCAATAGCGAAGCTCAACGTTTTAAAGAAGTTGCCAAGCAAAGATATTCTTTCAAGAGGTGGCTCGACCAAACACTCCAGATCTATAAAAGTCTGTTATAGAAGCTCTTTGCTACCAGTTTTTCATCCATGGTATTTCTTAGTCGCTCAAGACCTGTGCTCAGTTGGTTATGAGCTTTGTTTTTATCAAAACGATCTATTGCATGAATCCACTGAGTGGCCGTCTCTGCTCGAGTAAAGTCCACATCTTCAATTAGTCCTGAACCTTGAGCCCCCATACCCGTTGCAATCATCGCACGGCCTTTAGAATATGACTCCACAACCTTTATTCTTGTCCCAGAGCCGTAAAACAAAGGAGCAACGGTAGCATCAACTTGTCCATACATCTCGTCCACAGAATCGACGAATCCATGAAACACCACATTTTTTTGTGGTAGATATTTCTTAAGCCATTCTCCATTTCCACTACCAGCGATATGTAGAACTGACCTGTCATGATTAACCTTTGGCCATACGTTTTCCAACAACCATGCGAGTCCATCTCTATTTGGTGCCCAGTCCAGACGACCTAAAAAGAGGAAGTGATTGAGCTCTTCCATTGGCATGGGAATTTGAGTGCTAAAATCCATACCCAGAAGAGTTAAGTGGGTTTGTACTTTTGGAAACCTCGTCTCTATCCACTCTTTGTCTTCTTTAGAGATTGGTGCGACTAGATCGGAGTTTTTAATGGTGATTTGTTCGACTTTAGAGATTAATTTTGCCTGCCATGCAAACAACGTCTTTTTAATAACATTATTTGTTTGCTCTACACTTTTTAGCCACAAGTCTTGTTCAATATTATGTGCACGATATATGGCCTTTAGACCTTTGGGTAATTTGAGTCCTTTATTTGAAATAAAAGGGGCGGCCAGATGTAATCCATCGAACACAATAATGTCATATTTATGAACTTCAAGGTGTTTATAAAGATATTCTCTAATCTTCTTTGTTGAGAATGAACTCATCGTTAAGGGCATTGATGGATTTAACAATAGGTTTTTAAGGTAAAATTTGATCTTCCCAATAGAGTTCGTAGGAAGCTCTCTATGATGAATAAAGACGTTCTTTACACCCCACTCAGAAATCATCTGCTCAGCGATTGGCTTCTCATCAGAATTTGCCAAACACAAAAGGTCAACGTCTGCACCACATGCCACAACATTTTTTAAAAGCTTCTCTGTAGCAATTCGGGCACCATCTGTTGCCGGAAGGCTCCATTTAGGAACAAGCCACAAAATTCTATTCTGACTCTTCATTTTTTCAGTTCGTAAATTACAGCACCAGCGAGTTTCTTTGCAAAAGGGACTTTATTCATAATAAACCAGTCCAGCTTTTCAAGAACGGATGGATTAGGATCAGCACCGTTTCTATAGAACTTATCAAACCTTGCAAATAGAAAGTAATAGTGCTTTTTCATATTTGGAAAGGCCTTCCTAAGAACTTGTTCGTCTACATCATTTAATTTTCTTTCATCTTCGGTGATGTGATTTTCAAAAGAGGCTTCCTTTGGTGCAAAGAACTTCACAAGTGAAGTATTTCTTATCCAATCCAAAAGTGGTGCCTCAACAGGCTCTCTAAAGAATGCCTTGCCACCAGTTCGAAGAACCCTTCTACACTCGTTTATAGCTAGCGGTATATCAACATGGTGAAGAATATCGATGCCTGCGATTACAGCAAAGCTCTCATCCTCATAAGGCAAATTCTCGGCGGTTGAAACCTGAAAGTTGCCTAACCTATTTTTATCTTTGAAGAGTTTTTGAGAGATAGCAGTATTGGCCTCACTTATGTCAAAGCCCTCAATTTCAAAACCAATTTCAGAGAATCTCAATGCATTGTCACCAGGACCACTCCCAAAATCGAGAAGCTTATCACCCGGTCTATAGTGATTCCATGCGAGTTCGTACATTGCCCAATATGAATTCCAAGGTCTGGTTTCTCCGCCGTTTTTAAGAGCCATAACCGGAGCTAAGTCAATTTCACTCTGGCTTGGATCATGCTCAGCAGCGTACTGATCGTAGTATTCTTTTTCTCTTCGCTGTCTTTCTGTCATTACTACCTGATTCATACTGTAGCCTCCCTATTAGGTTCCCAAGTCGGATCTAGAGGTTCAGTGAGTGTTTTATAGGCCGCAGTTAAAGAGGCAGCGTTAACAATAAACAAGTAATGAAATAAAGCAGTTAATCTTCCACGAATCCCAAAGTGTTCTTGAACAAAGGCCATTAAAACCATAAGGATATAAAAGCCTTGAAGTCCTACAAGAGATTGTGCAATTACGGCATTTTCTTCAAATATTACAGCTGCAACACTACTTACTAAAACAATTAGCGTAAAAACAGGCACCAACCAACGAAGAAGTTTATGGCTTATAAGTTGAAAGCTTGCAACAGGGTAACGAAGTGGGTTTAACACTTTTCTAGCGTAAATTAGGCCGCATAGGCCGCCTCTAACAACACGCACTCTCATATTCCACTCATCGTTAGAACTTTGAGTAGCGTACTCGAAACACACAGCTTCTTTTTCAAAAACTACTCTTTTACCCTGTGCGATAATCATTAAAGGCTGTGTGAAGTCTTCAATCACGTTTGCAGGTAAATCCTTATAAAGCTCTCTTCTAAATGCGGTAATACAACCAACAGAACCTGTAAGAGTACCCATCTTGGTTTGCGCATCTTTAATAAGGGATTCGTATTTCCAATATAGTTTTTGGCCTAAGCTCATTTGAGAGTTACCTGGGTCTCTATATTTTAATTGACCTGTAACCATTCCAACTTCAGCATCAGCAAAGTTACGAACAAGCTTTTTAATAGCATCAGTATTATACATAGTAGTCGCATCTGAGAATACAACGATTTCTGAGTCAATTTGCTTAAGAGCAATATTTCTTGCTTCAGTTTTACCAACTCTGCCTTCAACTCTTATGAGCGTTGCTTGCTCACCAAAGCTTCTTACAATCTCGTCAGTCTTATCGTCACTGCCATCACTAACAACTACAATATCTATTAAGTCTTTAGGGTAATCTAACTCAAGACTATTCAAAATCTTGGCCCTAATATCTTTCTCTTCATTATAGGCCGCTATCATGAGAGCTACCTTTGGAAGATGATTTCCAATCAGAACCTTTCGATTTCTAAGCATGCCAAGCAGTAAAACAAGGCCTAGGTAACCAAAATAAACATAAAGAATAATAAGCGAAAATGTTATTGCAATATTACTCATGAATCCTTCCTCTTAACTTTTTTATTAAAATTCAAATACGAGCAAACGAAATTGCCAGAGCTTTTAAATCCTTTCAGAATTAAATGATTGCTTGAGCTAAGTTTTTCAGTTTCTAGTGTTTTCATTTTTATAATTTTCATAAAGTTATCTTCTTTAATAAGATTATCCAGAGCGAAGTATTTTGTAATGGATAATCCGCATTGTTGACAAAGCTTAAAAAGACAATAATTACGAACACTTAGACTAAAAGTCAGAAAAATTTGGTCTCAGATGTCTAACGATGGTCTAACTAAAAGAAATTAAGATGCGCAAAAAGAGGTGAAGGAGGTTTCAAATAATTCCAAAAGAAATCAATCTAATTTCACAAAAGAATTACTCGGATTTATTTTTTCTTAATATCACTAACAAAAAACTGTGAAGTCGTAAGTGATAATAATACGTAAGGGAATAGCATGTATGCATGGGAGAGAAAGCTCACGGCCACACCATAGCCTACAATACTCATGATGTATTCAGGATCAGTCTTACGAATCCTCCAGGCCTTAATGAACCCATCAATCCAAAGACCTAAAAATAACATCAGTCCTAGGATGCCTGTCTCGGCTGAAACTTGAACCCATGAAGAGTGTGCAGTCATATGTCTGCCTTCACTGCCAGTTTTACCGTCAATTGCATAGCCTGCAAAGTTATCGTTGAAGCCCCAAAAGCCTACACCGAACAAAGGGTTTCTAGCGGTCATATTTGCACCGGCCTTCCAAAAGATAATCCTATTATCAGTTGAACCTCCAAGATCACTTGCACCACGATTCATATATTGAAAGGAGATTAAAGCTAGAAGAACTGCCACAGCCGCAGTTATCCCCAGAAGCTTTTTTGAATTAAATTTCACAAGCCCATAAGAAGCAAAGCAAATAAACAACGCAAGCATCGCTCCTCTAGATTGAGATTGCCATACTAGATAACTCATTGCGAGCACACTAAAAAAGGCTATAAACCAGGAAAATGGCCTGAGCCTTGTTTTTAAAATCGTAAACAGTATAAATGGCATTGCGAGTATGAATATTGCTGCAATATCATTGGAGTTACCTAGTATTCCTACGCTTTCAAGTCTTTGAGAGTCACCACTGGAAACAGTTAAACTTATGACACTTTTTTCAAGCACGGCCAAGGCCAGTGCGATTTTTGCAGGTAGAAGATCTTGCGCCTTCTCAAAGCTATTTTGAATCAAAAGGTAGATGATCACGCCTTTTAAAAACACTTCATTATAATTTTGGATAGCAGCACTAATGTGGGAACTCGTAACCGCACTTAGAAATACCCAGACTGCAAAGGCACACAATAGAAGACTGCCAAGATTAAACCTAAAGTACCACTGTTTCTTGGCAACCTTATGGCCTAAGATAACTAGCACAACAAAATAGAAGATATCTCTGGGCATTGATTCCATCAGAGCGTTATCGAAACTCTCCCATGGCCTAGACAGGAGTAAATACAAGAAAAAGCTTACAGCGAATTTTGGGGATATGAAGGATACACAAATTAAAAAAGCGAACTCAACGCAAAAAAGAAGCCCCTCGCCTTTCCAGCCATCGTAGAAAATAGCAACAAGACCTATAAACGTTGTTCCAAGAAGTAGGGCAATGAATCGTCTTGAGTCTAGTGAGTTGCGCTCTTTAATTAAGTCTAAGTCCCGATATGCAAAAAAAGCAAAACAAGCGCAGAGGATTGCAAAAAAGATTTGATGAATTCCTAAAGAATCAAGTCCTATGAGGTTCACTCTATTGTGCTATATCCTCTAGTTCAGATTTATCATTGTCTGAACTTTGGGTATCTAGGTCCTTATCGTAGGTGTAGGAACCAAGAAACATTGTATCCAATGCCTTTGCTTCTATAAGCATGGACTCTCTCCTACTTGGCGTTAGAATCTCTTTAATAAAGATATAAATAAAGGCGAATACAAGACCTAGTATAAATCCAACACTTGCGAACAGTCTCTTTTTCGGCCAAATTGGCGCAGTAGGAAACTGTGGTGTTTTGATAATACCAATATAACCTTCAAGAGATTTCTTCTCGATATCCAGCGCCATATTGAAATCGTGATATTTAGTATAGAACTTGCTCGTTAATTGCTCATTGACCAATTTATCTGTAGGCATTGCCAGCGCAGCAACATCATCACCTTGATAGTTGCCACTTTTATATTCCTCAAGCCAGCTTTTGATAGTTTTTCTTCGCGCTTGAAGTCCTTTGATCTTTGGGTGTGCTTGATTAAACTGCTTACTAAGTGCCGCAATGTCGCTATCAATTTTATCAAGTTCGGCCGACAGAACCTCCGGAGACTTAGAAGCGAGAGCATTTTCAGAGCTACTTTTCTTTGTAATTCGTTGAGAAGCGCTTAAGGCCTTTAGACGCTTGAGCATCATCTGTTTTACCATCTCAATCGTTTCAATTCTTGA
>JAGSHJ010000543.1 GCA_023954595.1 Bacteriovoracaceae bacterium
AGCAGATTGCCGGCGAAATTGCAGCGGAATTAATTGCCTACGAGCCAAGAGGCCTGGGCGTGCGCGATGCAACTGAGGCGCTGGCCCTGGATTCACTGCAGACCCAAAGCTTTTCTCTTCCGCAGAAAAGAAAAAGTATTATCAACTTAGGCTTATTTTGGCCCAAGGCCAGGATGCCCACAAGGCCATTGTTTCGTCTTTAATTTATCTTCTTAAAGACAAACAATTATTTTCCGAGATTAACCAATCTGAATATAAAGCACAACTAATGGATAGTTTTAGAAAACTTTCCAGCTCTGAAAGAGTCTTCTTACTAGAAAGAAATGATGAGAAAGAAGCTGTGATTATTCCATACCTTGCTGCTGAAGAAGCACTTCAAAGATACTACTTTGGAGATAGGGCAGGAGCAGAAGATGTATTGGAGTGGCTGGAGAATAAGTTTGGAAACTTTGAAGATGTTCAGTCCTTTGTTTCAGAGTTTCAATATCGTATAGAGAATTTTGCAAAGGTGGATGTTGGTGCCATCGGTGTTGTTCTACCTTTATCTGGTGATAAAGAAAGGTTTGGTAAAAAGGCCTTAATGGGGATTGATACTGCATTAAATCAAAATGATAATCAGCTACTTTCAGTAAAACTTTACACTCGTGACAATAAGAACAATTCAACTGTGGCCAGAAAACTAGTTCACGACTTGATTCAAAAACATCATGTATCAGTTATTATAGGTGGATTATTCCCATCTACTGCAAAAGAAGAATATCTCGAGGCAAGAAAGTACGGGGCCTTGTTTATTTCATTATCTCCTGTCTATCTAGATAAAGAAGAAAAAAACCACCTGTTAATCGAGATCCCTGGCAGCGTTCAGTCTCAGGTTGCTGCAATTTTCTCTGATGAATTCTTGGCCAAGAACGGCAATAACATCGCTATGATTTATCCAGATAGTGAAGGCGGGCTGGCATACGTTAATGAAGTTTGGAGAAAGTCCAACGAAGGAAAGATAAATATTAAAAGTCTTGCTTCGTATGACAAAAATGTAAAAGACTATAGAGAATGGGTTCAAAAACTATTAGGCCTAAAGTACACAAGTGAGAGAAGTGAAGAATTTGACTTGTGGAAAGAAATTTACTCCCTTGAAAAGAAAAATTCCAGTATCAGAAGAATCCAAACGCTTAAGCCTGTAGTGGATTTTGATTGGGTTTTTGCTCCTTCATATCCGCATGAAGCGCTTCAGATTATTCCTTCATTCACTTACTTTGATGCAAAGGGGTTGATGTATGTGGGTGGCCCAAGTTGGATGAGTAGAAAATTAGTTAAAGAACAAAGAAACCTCGGAGCGTTGAGATTTGTTGGCGATGACCCTAAAGACTTCGATAGAAGCTTTATGAAAACGTTTGCAGACAGAAATAACGCGAGACCAGCTCTTGTTGAAACCCTGGCATACGAGGGAATGAATCTTGCTTTAAGCGTGGTTGAAGGTACAAAATTCGAAAAGAGAGAAGAGCTAGAGAGAAAGCTTGTAAATTTAGAGAAGATTAAAGGGATTACTGGCCAATGGTACCTTGAAGAGGGTGTTTGGCTTAAAGAGTTAGATATTCTAAAAATAAATATTGGTGGCAAAGACATTCTTGCCAAAGCTAAGGTCACAAAAAAACAGCCAGAAAATATTATTTTAGTTAG